>CAKXIK010000022.1:22730-44035 GCA_934875675.1 uncultured bacterium | reverse complement strand
GTTTGAATACGTCCAATCCGGGTGGTGCAAAACACGATTCCGAAGTTCGCGGTAAAACAATTCATTACAATCGTCTGAGAAATTGGAGGTTCCCCAGTAACAAAATGCTCCATCACGCTCGTGCCCCTGATTACCGACAAAATATTCTCCCTCCAGCATTTCTCTGGTGGGATTTGCGTTGATTCCCGGCAGCTCACGTCCATCGATCATGTGACAATAGGCAATCTGCATCCGATTGCACAATTGTGCAACTCTACGCCACATTGTTTCGTTAACGTCACGGGTTCCACACCAGCGGTACGTGGGACGAAAAGTCACATAATTGCCTAAGTGTTCGGACAGATACCAAACCAAAAAATCCTCCATGGACGCTTCGTCCTGCGGCACATAAATGGAATCTCCCGTGCCCACCAGAACGCCATCTTGTTCTTTGGCGGCTATACGCTCAACAATACCGGAAGCAGTAAAGCCATCTGCAGAGGCAAAAATCGTGATATTTGTCCCGTTCGTTCCGGCATGAAACTGCACCACCTGCAGTCCGGCGTTTTCAAAACGAATCGGTGTCTGAACAGGCTGAATTGCCGAAGAATCTGTAACAAACGAAACTGTCGTTCCCGGATTTTTGACAGAAATCATCACTGAAAAATCACGGTTCTGCGACACAATCTGCGGTACCACACGAAATTGCACCGCTCTGTTTTCTGTATACAGCAACTGCAGCGCTTGCAGATGGTATGGCAAGGCACCGTTCCATTGATTGATATTGGTCAGCGCAATGATATTTTTTCCTTTTTTTATCAATTCGGAGGGTAGCATAATCTCATTTTCCGAGCGAAGGTGACACCTCTGAAACAACGATGTATCTGGCAGGCGGGTACCATTCAATGTAACCGATAAATCGGTCCATTCCTTACGCGAAAGATTTTCTCCAAACCAGTTCAGATTTTCATGGTGTCGGTTTGCCGGCATAAAGGCGGGCAGTACCGTTTGGCCGGAAGAGTTTATAAAGGAGGGATCCTCCAAAAAAATCCTGCCGGTTGTCTTACGAACTGTAATGGTAAAAAGCAGACAGGCAGTATCCTCCCCTACCGTGACCGGTACGGTCAGTTCTTTCCAATCGAAGGTACCCTGCGGAAACGGCAAAATTATCGTTTCGTCTGCTGGATCATTCAGATCCCGCGAATCTCGACCGGATCTCTTTAAAAATCGTTCAATCCGCACGAATGAGTCATTGTCTTGGGAGGCAAAATTTTCTCCCTTTAGCCAAAGGCCAAAACGCCATTGATGATTTTCACTGGGTTGAGCCATAAACTGTTCTGTACAGCGCGGTGGACACGGCAGCTTAAAATAAACACTGCGGGGATAATTCTCCCGGTTTTCTTCCAAACAAAGGCTGTAGGCACTATGGTGTGTTTTTGTACTGAGTGCATCGTCAATATCCCGGTACAAAAGCGGAAAACCACCCTCCCACATCCAGGAAGGATGTACTCCGCAATCCCCGCATAACCGCAAACGAAAACGAGTATCCTCCGGTTCAATCTGCAAAAAGTCATCCGTAGAAAAGCAAAAAGCGTGCTCTTGTCCCGGCATCAGCGTAAGCTTCGCTTCGCCGAAAATGGGAAACATATGAAATGTCATCGTGATCCCCTCCTGATTTGAACAGCTTCCGGGTATTGCCCGAACTTGAGCTGTTAATTTGCTGCTGTATGCTTCAAAACATAATCACGCGGCGTGATGCCTTCATATCGCAGAAAAGCCCGACGGAAGGAAAGCTCATTTTCATATCCGACCCGTTTGGCAACTTCTCCAACATTACATTTTTCATGCCGGAAAATCTCCTTTGCCTTTTCCATGCGGATTCTGCACACGTAATCATAAAAGCAAATTTTTGCGGTTGTTTTAAACACGCGGGAAACTGCGGAGGTGGAAAGTTCAAATTCACGACCCAAATCCTTGAGGGAAAGGGCACAGTCATGGTAATTTTGCTCCACATACGCCAACATTTTGCGGCCGATATTTCCTGCAGGACCACTCTCGTCGGAATAGGAAGACCGGCGGCAAACGGTCTGTGTTAATGTATGAAGATATTGCCACTGCTTTTTATCGGTATACTGTGTCAAATTTTCTTCAAATGCGCGTTCCGGCTCCACCGTATCCATGCCGAGCTCATCAATAACACGAACAATTGTTTCAAAAATCAGCGATGTAACCTTGATTTTGGTTCCTTGGGAAAGACCTCTTGCAACATTTTCGTCCCACAACTCGCAAATAATTTTGAGTGCTGTTTCTTCATTGCCAACTTTCAGAGAATTAATCAGCTGAATCTCCCAATCTGTGGGGTAATAATAAGCACTGTTTTTTCCCGCAATGAGAACTTTTTGATTCTCTCCCTCAAAAGAACCGCTGGTGAGGCGTTCCTTTGCATTCTGGAATGACTTGCTGATTCCCAGCAGACGGTTTTCCGCCGTTCCGCAACACACCGTAATCTGATGCCCCGTTTGCTCCAGAATACTCTGCTGCATCTGAAGCACTGACTCACGCATTTCATCGTCACTTCTGCCATCATCACACAAAATAAAGGCATATTCTGTCGCAGAAAGCTCAATGCATTCTGAGCCATTATTGATCTTCGACATATAATTTTGCAGCATCAACAACACTTGCAGATTCTCGCTGCTTGCCACAGCAGATTTCCCTGCCAGATTACAAAGCATTACACGGAAACTTTGTTGATCCTGATACGGAATCTTGTAAGTTTCCAGTGTTTGCCGTGCGTTTTCCTCTACAAAATAGCCGCGCAGCAAGCTCAGCAGAAAATTGCTTCTGGCAGCACTGTAATATAACTGTTTCTGTCGTTCCATTTCCCTCTTTTCGTCCTCCAGCTTTCGAAAAGAGCCCTCAATTCCTGCAAATTCATCCTGTTGTTTGACCGTTTCGGTTTGACGCAGCAGCCTTGCGATTGGTCGGTAGCTGATTCGCGTGAGCAGATAGGATGCTGCAACCGCAAGCAAAAAGGCAAGCACAATTGCCGCAACAAAAATCAGTGCCAGACTTTGCATCTCTGTTCCGTTGTCCGGTTCCAGCGTAATCTCATATTCACACGGATAAGTCTGCGAACACAGCCGGATCACTACTTGCCTGTTTTGATCCTCCTCTTGCTGTGCACCGGATTCCTGATATGTATACAAAGTCGTATCGTTCTGCAGAATCGAAAAACCAAGCACCTTATCCGGTTTAAATTTGCGGATATAATTATCCATCATATTATTATTAATCAGAATCAGCAAGGAAGCACGCGAACACGGAGAAGTGTAATCCACCCCTTGCACAATCGCCATGGTGTAAGGATATTTTTGGGAAACCTGAAGTGACTTGAGGCTGATAAATTCGAAATACTGCGGTTTCGCAAGCTGCTCCTGCAGAAATGCCTGATCTTCAGAATCCTTGATACCGATCAGGCGCATAATTTGTCCCATGCTATTCCAGCCCGGTGTGCTCACCATTTCATTTCTTTGTGGCAGCGCAAGGGCAACGTTATCCACCACCCCGGCAATTGCAGAATAACGAATCAATTCACGGGCAGTTTCCTGTTTTGTGCTCACCGTAAAAAACTCATCGTAATACGGCCCCGTTGAAATGGCATGCGAGTACCACGTTGTATTCCGGATCTGGATACCTATCGTCTTAATCTCATCAAACTTTCTGTCAAAGGTACTGCGCATCACCTCTGCCCACTGGGAATATTCCTCTTGTTTTTTCTCAGCGGTTTTACTTGATGTCTGCTGATAAAATATCCCCAGAAAAACAGAAGTGATCAATCCGATCACAATTAAATAAGAAAAGAAAACTTTACGAAAAAAAGACCGTTTTAACAATAAAAACATATGCCCCTCCTATCTTCACTGGAACAACCGGTCGACACCACTGAGACAAGCGACGGGTACACCTTAATCACTTTTTATATAATAGTTTATTATATCATTATTTCAACAGCAAATAAAGGTAATTTTTTCTTAAAGTATATAAAAATATGTTTTGTTTGTATTATTTTTTATGATGCATTTCTATTTTCTACGATGTTATGATCTTTTTTTACAAAACAGTCCTTTTAGCTTGAAGTTTTAAAAGTTTCATGCTAAAGTGAAAATATTAAGCTTATTCTTTTGATCAACCGGAGATTTTTAAATAAGGAAGGGAAAGTTCATGAACGAAACCGGAAAAATATCAATCCGATATTTACAGCATTATCTTGCTCAGAAGGATTATAATCGCAACGATCCGGATGCCTATTCCTTGAAGCTGACAGAGGAAATCGGCGAGCTTGCACACGTTCTGGCAAGAGAGATTCCGCCTGCAACGGAAAGCTCGTTTAAAGGTTCTGCCGAAGAGGAATTATGGGATGTTCTGTATTACACACTCTGTATTGCTAATCTGCACGACATTGATCTGGAACCATGGATTTTACGAAAGGCTAACTATTATGTTCAACTGCATTCCGGTCTCGTCCCCTTGCAGCCAGATGTTTTTCCCCCAACAAAATGCGGATATCTGACAGTGAAAGGCTTACAGCTTCATTTTGCGCAGCGCAGCACCGATCCTCGCGGAGTTCTATTCTACTTTTGCAAGCTTTGTGAGGAGATTGGAGAATTGATCAGGGTTTTAATCCGTGGTCATGCACCGGCGAGTGAAGAGGATTTTTTCGGCTCGCTGGAAGAAGCTCTGAGTGACGTGGTTTCTTATGTCATGATTCTGGCTGATCTGCGACAAGTCGATCTGGAACGTTGGATACCGTTTAAAGAAGCTCTAAATGCAAAAAAATGGAATCAACTCATTCCATTTGATCCTGAAAGCTGGAACTGCAAAACAGCATTGTAATACTGATTTCTCTTGAAACGGTCGATAAAAAACTTCGGAAAACTGCATATCGCATATATGGAAGATTTATCCTCGACTTTTATACCGTTCCTAATGGCAAATTAGTATTACATATTCTGATTCGTATGAAAATGGCAGCCAAATTAAAACAGCAACGAAAAGCTGCCGCATCGTGCAAAACAAAGCACGATGCGGCAGCTTCTATTTATGTAAGCAGCAATAAATTATTGAATTGGTGTTTTTGCCATGAAATTAAGAATTTCATCCATAGATTTGATACCTGTGGATGCACCGATTTCCAAGATGCAGTGTGTTCCAACTGCGTTGGCAAATTCGCCGGCACGGCGGAAGTCCCATCCAAGAGAAAGACCTGCCAAAAATCCTGCACAGAACGAATCACCGGCTCCGGTGGAATCCTTTGGTTTGAACTGACGGTAAGTCGGCAACGTATAACCCGGCTTATTTCCTTCGCGGATATATGCACCATCTTTGCCCACCTTGATGATGACATTCTTTGCGCCCATTTCAAAAAATTTGTCTGCTATTTTTTCGGGCTCGGTTTCACCGGAAATCTTAGCCGCTTCCTCTACGCTGGGCATGAACAAATCAAGATAAGGAATCACATCTGCAACCTTTGGCAACCACTTATCCTCAAAATCCCATGCGGTATCCATCACCGTAAACTTACCCTTTGCCTGCTGCTCTTTCATAAACTGGGCACAGGGCTTGCCGTCAAATGAGGTCATCAGCATGGCACCGGCAACAAAAATAATTCCGCACTCATCCGCCAGTTTCTCTGAAATATCTTCCTTCACAAACGCCGCGGTCGAACCTGGCTGATAAAGAAAGCTGCGCTCGCCGGAAGAAGAAATGCAAACCATGGAAACGGTAGTGGGCGTATCGCCTGCCACCACGTTGGATACATCCACGCCATTCTCCTCGGCAGTTTTGCGCACAAAATCGCCAAAGGTATCTTTGCCAACCCGGCAGGAAAGTGCAACGGGAATTCCAATCTTTGCAAGATCAATCGCCGCGTTGGAAGCGCATCCGCCTACATGTGTCGTAATCGACTGCACGCTGCGCAGCGTACCGGGATCCGGAACACTGTCCACCGGGGTTACGATCACATCGGTCGTCACACTGCCGATGCACAAAACCTTTTTTGCCTGAGCCATATCCACTGCCATGTGTCATCCTCCTGATTCAGCACAGCTTTATGCGCCGTCCTGTTGATTTTTCTTGGTTGCAGCCATCAAATTTCGGATGCTGCAAGCACAATCGTAATAATAGTATAATACCATTACGAATCAAAGTCAAGAATACTTCCGGATTGATATTATTTTGGCTGTCGTTTCATCTCCCGCCGTTCTTTGCTGCGCTCCAAAAACAGCGGAGGATGAACAGAAAATGATTCTCTGCGCAAAGACGGAATATGCTTGATCACCACCACTGCCGCCGCAATTGCAACACCGATTCCGACCGGTGTAATCGGATGAAAAATCACGGTATCCAAAATTAAAACCACCATTGTAAACACCGCGCAATATGCATGCGTTCGGATGACCAACACCGTAGAAAAGAAAATAAAAACAACCGCCATCACCCAAGCGGAAGGAATCAAGGGTAAAACTGCGATTGTCACACCGAACATGGTTGCAATCGCCTTCCCGCCGCGGAACTTTGCCATTGGGGAAAACGCATGGCCAAACACCGGAGCAGCAAGCACCAGTGCAAACAATGCATCCGCAGGGTCAAGTCTTTGCATTGCCAGGCGAACCGGAAGATACCCCTTTGCCAGATCGAGTGCAAGGCAGAGCATCCCTACCGTGACTCCGCCGTATTTCATAGCATTCGCGGTGCCGGGATTATGGTCTGCACTTTGTTCAACGACATCAATTCCCTTGAGCAGCTTTGGCAGCAGCCAGCTGAACAGCATCCCACCACAGAAATATCCGATCGCGATAAAGAAAAAATATTCCGGTTTCATCCGTTTTCCCTCCTCTGGCTAATTTTCAGCGTTCCATTCTTTCTTCTGCTCAATCAATCCATGTGGTTTTGGAGTAAATCACAAACCCGCTGCGCTGCATCTGCATGAAAATGCTCCCGTTGTGCTTGTATCATCTTTTCCCGCTTTTCCGGATTATTCACCAGCGCTACCGCTAAATCCGCCTCTTCTTTAACACTGCAGCCCACAACTGACATTCCTCTGTCGGAGAAGAACGCTGCATTTCTGGTTTCGCAGCCGGGAATCGGCGCCGTATGGATCAGCGGAATATTCTTTGCCGCTGCTTCCGATGTCGTCAGTCCGCCCGGCTTTGTGAACAGAACATCACACGCATCCATATACTGAGCAACTTTTCTGGTAAACGGAAGCGGAATAATATTGGGGTACTGCGCAAATTTTTCCTTCAATTGTGTGAGCAGCGTTTCATTCTGACCGCAGAGTATAACAATCTGTGCATTTTCCTTTACCCGAAGCAGCAGCTGTTCCGTCAGTTGGTCTGCATGGCCAAATCCCATGCTGCCGGACATAATCAAATACACCGGTAAATTTTCCTGCAGTCCAAGTTCGCGGCGAGCCTCCTGTCTGGTTTGCTGCCGCCCCACAAACGCCGCACTCACGGGAATTCCATAACTGTGCATCACTTCTGCCGGGACTCCGCACTCGATAAATTCCTGTCGCAAATCCTCATGTGGCGTCACAACCGCGTCACACTCCGTTTCCTCAACAAACGGAATACAAGTATAATCCGTCAGCACAAAAACGGAATAAAACGGTGCTTTTCCCTGTCTGCGCAGACTTGTCAGCGCTTCAGCAGAAAAAAGATGCGTTGTTACTACCGTATCAAATCCGGAAGAAATAATATAGTGATAAAGTTTTTGACAGTAAAGCTTGTTTGCAAAATAAACCGGAGATTTCAACCTTGGATTGCTGATTGCTTTTCCCGCACGATACAGCCGGTAAAAAAACTTGGGTGCATGTGTTGCAACACCCATATAAGTTGCACAAACCCGTCTGGAAACCTTTTCACTCGCAAAGCGCAGACCCTCCTCCATGGAACAATCCACACCACGCCGCTCCAGCTCTTCCCGGATAGCTGCCGCAGCTGCATTATGCCCGCCGCCCGTTGCACTCGATAAAATCAGTACTTTCAAAAGATTCCCACCTTTCAGGAACTCTCTTTTCCTCTATTTGTGGTACTTCCCTCCGCTGTTGATCTGGAAAGCGCGGTAAATCTGTTCACAAACCATCACGCGAGCCAGCTGATGCGGAAACGTCATCGGAGACATTGAAATTCTTTGATCACTTCTCTGTTTCACCTCGCGGGAAAGTCCCCACGAACCGCCAATCACAAACGCCATACTGCTGACACCGCCGACCATTGCCGAATCCATACTGGAAGCGAGTGCCTCCGAAGAAAGCTCCCGCCCCTCAATACAAAGGGCAAGTACCCTGCAACCGCTTGGCAGCCGGTCGAGCAGACGTTTTCCCTCTGTTTGCAGCGCTGCATCAATCTGCGCCTGAGACGCATTTTCAGGAACGCGTGCTTCCTCCACCTCTTCGATATCAAATTTACAAAAAGCCGAAAGACGTTTTCCGTATTCCGCGCATGCTTCGCGCCAATAACTTTCTTTCAGCTTTCCCACACAAAGAACTTTGACCGAAAGCACAGCCGTTCGCCTCCCGTTAATCAGAAAATCGAAATATGTCCGGTGCCATTTTCACGCGGCGCCACTGTGAGAGAATAATCAATATTTTCCCTCATCCCGCTCTGCTGCAACTCTGCACGGGAAGTTTCAAGCGCCAGTTCCGGCAGATTATTTTCTCTGCTCAGATGTGCCAGCACAAAACGCGTGGAACCTTTGCGAATCAGCTCCGGCAGGACATAGGCACAGCTCTCGTTGGAAAGATGCCCAATATCCGAAAGAATCCGCCGTTTAAGCGGGTACGGATAACTTCCGTTTTGCAGCATGCGGATATCGTGATTAGATTCAATCACAACCAAATCGCATCCTGCAATCGCACTGCGCACCTCCTCACTCAAATATCCAAGATCGGTAGAAAGCGCCGCGGTTCGTCCATCTGGCAGGCGCATTACATAACCAAAGCCCTCCCTGCAATCGTGTGAGGTGTGAAACGGACGGATCTGAATTCCCGCTGCCTCCATCCCATCTGCAGTGAGGATATTAGGCGATTCTCCCTCTGGCAGCAGCCCTTGTTCCGTAATCGCACTGCATGTTCCTGCGGATGCATAAACCGGAACATGATATTTCTTTGTAAACACACGCAGCCCTCGAACATGATCAATGTGTTCATGCGTAATAAAGATTCCGCTCAGGCTTTCCGGCGAAATTCCTGCACTTTGCAGCGCTTCGGTCGTCTTTTTTGCACTCATGCCGATATCAATGAGAACTCCGCCGTCACCGCTGCCAAAATACATGGAATTCCCGCTGCTTCCGCTGAAAAGCGGAAAAAATCTTGCCATAAACTATGCTTCACGCCTTTCCTGCTTCTGATCGGAATTTTATCGATTTGTTCCAAGGAAAAAGAGAGCAACCGTTCCCGGACCTGAATGCGCACCGATGACCGGATCGATATAATTCACCACAATATCCTTAACCTTCATGCGCTTGCGAATTTCCTGCACAACCGTCTCAGCATCCTCTGCACAATCGCCATGGGCAACAAAGACAACCTGATTTTCTGGATTTATCACCGTTTTCTCCATATGCTCCACCAAAGACATTAATGACTTTTTGCGTCCGCGTGCTTTTTCCACGTTTATCAAACGGCCTTCGTCATCCACATGCAGCACCGGTTTGATACCGAGCGCGGTTCCAACGATTGCCGTAGCCGCAGAAACACGTCCGCCGCGCTTGAGAAAATGCAGATCCTCAACCGTAAACCAATGGCAAAGATTTCCCCGGTGCTCCAGCAGCCAGGTAACCACCTCTTCCATTGATTTTCCTTCTTTGCGCAGCATTCCCGCGTAATAAACAAATAATCCCTCGCCCATAGAAGCACAGCGTGAATCGAGTACAACCAGCCGGCGCTGCGGATATTTCACCTTGAGCTCCTCCGCCATCATTTGCGCCACATTGTAGGTTCCGCTCAGCGCAGAGGAAAACGCAATATAGAGCACATCCTCACCGCGGCAAAGTGCTTCTTCAAAAGCATTGCGGCAGGTTTCCGCATTCAGTGCTGCCGTAACCAGCACATCGCCGGCGCGCAGCATTGTGTAAAATTTTCTGTTATCCGTCGTTTCACCTTTCACATAGCTGATATATTCTTCGTTTTGGTTGCGCACCGTCATCGAAAGCACGGTAATATCCAGCTCATCAATCAGTTCATCAGTCAGGTTACAGCACGAATCCGTTAATAAAGCAAAGCCCATTTATTTTTATATCCCTTCTGTTTAATAGAATACACCAGCTCATCTGGTTTTGTCAACAAGATTATCTGGTTTCGTTTTCTTTAACAAGTTTTTTGTTGTCATCCGTTTCCTCTGAACGAATTAGCATCTGACCCATCGCTCTGCGATTATGCCTTTTTAAATTAAAAAATCCGATAATCGCCATGACCAAAGCTCCTGCAGCATCCACGATCAGATCTTCCATTGTATCTGCCAGTGCCGCACGCCCAATCAGCGCTTCTCCACTTTCCAGACGAAACTTCTGCATATTTAAACCAAGCAGACCATCAAATGAAAATTCATAAATTTCCCACACCACGCCCATTGTAATTGCAAAGCAAAATGCAAAAAGCGAAACAAACAGCGGAGAAAGGTTGATTTTAACCTTTTCACTGCGATTGAGCAGATCTACAACGGAGAACCCGAGCGCACCGAGCATGCCGCCGCTGAAAGTGTGCAAAATAATATCCCAATTATCAAAACGGTAATAAAAGCTGCGCACTTCTCCCAGATAGATTGCGCCATACAAGAACACAAAGAACATAATTTCCATGGTATCCGGAATTTCCAGCTTCAGTTTTCGTTCTACAATCGTGGGCAGAAACATGATCACGCCGCCTGCCGCACATTGCAGCAGCATCAATACATAATCACTTTTTTGCCGATACTCAGTGTTGGCAGTATCATCCGGTGCAGCTCCCAACATCACAGCCGCATAAACAATGGAAAGTGCGAGAGAAACAAATACGAACCAAAAAATTCCCTTTTTCCACCGCTGCTTTGCAATTTCTTTCATCGATCAAACCACGCCTTTCCGCCAAACCGTAATCTGAATGCAGTTCAGCCTGCAAACACTGCTATTTCTTCAATTTTATTCCTGCGTCATCATTCGGTACATCGCTTCCAAACAAATTACCGCATGGCGTTTCAGCTCCTCGGGGTCGCAATGTTCCCCTGCGGTGTGCATTCCGCCGCTTTTTCCTCCAAAAAATTCTGCGCCAAAAGCAACACCGCGGCCCTGCAGCGCTCTGGCATACGTTCCGCCGCCCGTTGCATAGACCAAAGCTTTTTCTCCGGTCACATCCTCATAAGCACCGCACAGCAACTGTACCAAGCTGCTGTCCTCCGGAAGATAGAGCGGCTCGGCATGATGCAAAAGCCGGAACGTTACTCCTGCCGCTTTTGCTGCCGAACGCAGTGCCTCAATCAGTTCGCCGCCGTTTTGGGTCACCGGGTACCGGATATCGCAACCGATACGGATTGCTTCCCGATCTGTTTTGAGATAACCGACATTGAGTGTCAGTCCGCCGGAGGGTTCATCTTCACACTTTACGCCAAGGGAAGCACCATCCAGCTCACGTCCGATTTTTTCTGCAACAAAATCACACACTGCACTGCCGGTGGAACCCATTGCATTTTTTAACATGACGAGCAAAGCGGTTGCCGCATTGTTGCCCTTATGCGGTTCCATCGCATGTGCAGCGGTACCCTTGGAAAGAATGTTAATTTCCCCGCAGGTTTCCATGACCGAAATGCCGCAGGGCGAGCTTGGCGCCATTTTGCGCAAGCGGGCTGCCAGTTCATAATCATTGGGCAGAGAAGCGGATGCTTTGCCCACTACCGCATTGACTGCATCACCGCCGGTGACGGCAAAACGCGCAACCTTCGCAGACGAAAATTCAAATTGCAAAATTCCTTTTTCACGGTTACAGACGGTGTACTCGGAATCCGGTGTAAAAGCCGCACGGGGAAGCGGATGGGCCGCAAAATACCGTTCCAAATCTTCCATACCGTGCTCTTCGCCTGCACCGAAAATAACGCGCATTTCGCGTTTTCCGGTCACTCCGGCATCCTTGAGCGCCTTCAAACAATACAATGCAACAATTGCCGGTCCTTTATCATCGGCAACGCCGCGCCCATACCACATGCCATCCTGCAGCGTCAGCTCAAACGGATCGGTTTTCCATCCGCTTCCGGCAGGAACCACGTCCACATGAGCCAAAACCGCGTCATATTCTGCTCCGTCGCCATAAGAGACGTGGCCCGCAAAATTTCCGGTGTTTTCGCTCTTTAAACCCAGTTCTTCCGCACGGCGAAGTACAAACTCCAACGCGCGCGCACTTTGTTCTCCAAACGGCTTCCCCGGTTCCTCTTCTCCCTTTACCGAAGGAATTGCAACCAGCGCAGCCAAATCTTGTTCAATACTTCCCCAATCATTGAGGATGCGTTCTCCGAACATGAAAACTTCCCCTTTTCAATTCAAAATTGTGGATCTTATTTTTTTAGAAAATTCGTGCTGTATTTTCGCACATGAATTCTATTTTATTCTATCATAGTTTGCTCCTATTTGCAAAACAAACCGCAAAAAATGGCTTCTGCCATTATTTTTTTCTTCACTATGGCTTTCCATGTTATTTTATGATAAAATAATAATAAAATATGGTTATTCAACCCGTCTGATTCCGATTGGAATCGGGCTATCACATCAAAAGACTCAGGCTACAACCATCTTTTGCACACCATTTCCGGAGGTTTCTGATTATGATTTTAGCGCTCGATATTGGAAATACGAATATTACGATCGGCTGCTATCACGGAGAACAGCTCAAATTTATTTCCCGCATGGCAAGTGATTCTTCTCGCATGGAGGATCAATACGCGATTGAGCTGCGTGATATTTTGGATATTAACGGTGTTTCCGCACAGGAGATTGAAGGTTCCATCATCAGCTCTGTTGTACCACCGCTGACCACTTATATTCGCCGCGCAGTGGTGAAAATTACAAAAACACAGCCGCTGCTTGTGGGACCGGGCATCAAAACCGGACTTGATATCCGTATCGATAATCCTGCTTCTCTGGGTGCAGATTTTGTTGCCGGCTGTGTTGCCGCATTGGATCGATATCCTTGCCCTTCGATTATTATAGATATGGGCACGGCCACCACTTTTGCGGTTCTGGACACTCAAAAAACGATGGTTGGCGGCTGCATCATGCCCGGCGTGCGCATTTCATTGGAAGCTCTTTGCAGCCGCACCGCACAACTGCCGCAAATCAGCCTGGAAGCTCCCCGCCACGCAATCGGGAAAAATACCGTGGACAGCATGGCTTCGGGCACGGTGCTTGGTGCTGCTTCTATGCTGGACGGCATGTGTGCGCGCATGGAAGCTGAACTCAACGCGCCATGCACCGTGATTGCAACGGGCGGATTGGCACATTTGATTGTACCGCACTGCAGTCGCAAGGTCTTTCTGGACGAAAATCTCCTGTTGGACGGTTTACGGATGCTTTATCAACGAAATCAAGAGAAATAAATTTTGCATAAAAAGCATCGGTTCGTCGTGTGACTGATCTGTCGTCCGCTGTGGAGCAATCTGCCCGCAAGCGATTCTACGGCAGCACCTGCGCATGGCTTTCCCGCTTTTTATAATACATTTGCGCTGCATCCACAAAGGAGCAGCAGCAGGAGGAATTATTTATGAAAAAAAAGCAAATTGTCTACCTGACGCAGCTCGCGTTGCTCTCCGCCATTGTGTGGCTAATGGCTTTCACGCCCATCGGTTACCTGCGCACCGCAGGCCTTGAAATCACGTTTATCATGATTCCGGTAATCGTAGGCGGCATCGTGCTCGGACCTGCTGCCGGAGCGATTCTGGGTTTGCAGTTCGGCTTTTCCAGCTTCATTCAATGTTTCGGGCTCAGTGCGTTCGGTTCTGCACTGCTTGCCATCAATCCCTTTGGAACGTTTGTTGTTTGTGTGGTCTCCCGCACATTGATGGGGGTTTTGGTAGGGATCATTTTCCGTGCGCTGCACCGCGCCGATAAAACACCATCCGGTATTCTTTCATTTTCGGTTTCTTCTTTATGCGGAGCTTTGCTCAACACAATTTTCTTCATGGCGTTGCTCCTTGCATTCTTTTGGAATTCGGAATTTATTCAGTCTGTCAGCGTTGATTTGGGTGCGTCCAATGTTTTGCTCTTTATCGTGCTTTTTGTCGGAATCAATGGTGCCGTGGAAGCCGCTGTCTGCTTTGTTTTGGGGACAGCAATTTCGAAGGCTATCGTTTCCGCCAACCGTCGTCTTCAGTAACTGATTACTTGAAATTTGACTGCACGGTAACGGCATTAATTTTCAGACAGCGGCAATCCGCCATGCAGGCACAAACAGCCGGTCGGAACCATGAGCTTGGTTCTGACCGGCTGTTTTATCTTTTTTCTCTGCTGTTTTTTCTGTCAAAGGAACTCCGTAACTCTGCACCGGGTAACGCGGCAAGAAAAATAATGGGAACAAAATTCAGGATCAACCTTCCACTGGTTTCCCAAAGCAAAAAGAACAACAGAAGCCCAAAAATCGCAAGTCTGGGCGTCAGAACTCTCCAGTTGACACTGCCTCCGGATGAAGCGTCGCGATATGATGACACCAGAACCAACAACAGCACTGCGCAGAAACCCGATACACAAAGCTGACGGTAAAGCGGATAAAGCGCTCCGTTTTCCATGACAATCTGATGCAGGAAGGTCTGATTCAACGGGGTATCATCCAGAAAGCTGGAAAGCACAAAGGTTCCGTCACCAAAACAGAGAACCTCTTTCCTGATCCAAAGTTTGAGCAAACCCGTCAGCTTCAGCGAAGCAATCCGGCTTTGAATTTCCTGCCAAATCGCTTCGTTTCTCGCTGCCGGATCCGCAAAGGAGCGCGTAAACTGATAGTCTGATCCGTTATAGCCGCCGTTCCCCTTGAGTCCCATCATTATCCAGTGTGTAATCGGGGTATTCATCTGCTCTGCCTGCACCGGATCAAGATGAAATGCGTAAATATATGCATGAAAAAAGAAATAGACTGCGGCTGCAATGGTCACGGTTCCTGCAAGTAAAAGTGCCACCTTGCACCACGGACGATGAAAGAGCAATGCATCTACAGTTACCGCAATCGCAATAATTGCTACGGTAAATTTGACCGATATACCAACCCCAAGCGTCAGCCCCATTCCCACCGCAATCAAGAGTTTATTGCGAAACCCGGAAGCTCGGGTAAATCGGAGATAAAGATAGTAAAACAATACCAGAAAAATCATGGAGAGTGTATCGGTGTAAAAGACGGCTCCCATAAAATAAAACGGAAGTGCCGCAACAAACAGGAACAACACAAATACGCCACCGCGCGTGCCAAACAAAAGCTTTCCTGCCAGAGAGGTGATCAGTATGGTTCCCACAAGCAGCACGCTGTTCGCCGTCACTGCCACCATAAAATAGTCCGAAATTCCAACCAGCTGAGCAGGCTTAAAAAAAAGATATAGCAGTGCCATTCCGCCCAAATTGTTCGGAAAATACTGATAATACTCATAATAGCTTGAAAAACTGCCGGTTTCCGCCCATTGAATTGCCCCGCTGTAAATCGCATCTAAATCCCACGCCGGAGTAAATCGCAAAGCAGAACCAATGACAATTTGCAAAATCAGCATCACCGTCAGCACAACCGTCAAAATCCAACCGTAATGCTTTTCCAGCACAGCCTCGTATCTTTTGCAAAGATAAAATACCCATGCTAATGCCCCCAAGAACAGTGCAGTCAACGGAATCCGGCTCCAACCCCACTGGTGAAAAACATTGCCAAGAATCAGTGCTGCAACCAACACCGTGAAGATGGCTGCAAACATTGCGTAAAAAATTCGGGTTAGTATGCGCGAAGCCGTCCGTTCCATCTGCAGCATCCTCTCCTGCTTTTATCTCAGCTCTCTTGTTTTCTGCAATAAGCCGCAATCGCACGGCTGAAAAACGCAGCCGTACCGTCCCCGCAACGGTCAATATTTTTTAGAAACCGTTCATCTTCGGTGTACATGATTCCCAAGCCGTTGAGGATTTCCGGTGTGCAGTCATAATAATTCGCCGTTAAAAATGCACACCATTCTTCAACCAACTTTTGTGCCGCATCACTTTCCGGCAATTCTTTTCTTTGCAACGCCACCCGGGCAAAAAATGCATTCATCTGCCCGATCAAGGCATCGTTTTCCTGTTTGCTGCGGGCAGCCGCTTTTGTTTCGCTTTGAACATAAGCTTCTGTTTTTCCCCAGCGCTGTTTTGCCTCTGCTGCATACTGTGCTTTTGTCTGTTCCAGTTCCGACTGGTCAAACGGTGTAAAATCCATCTTGTTTTCTCCCTTCAAACAATCATCCAGCAGCGTAATCAACCGATTCAGTCTGTCTCGCTGCAGCATCAGCAGATGTTTCTGTCCGCGCAAAGCCTCTGTGCGATCTTCCGTTTGGAGCAATTGTGCAATTTGCTCCAGCGAAAAATCAAGCTCACGGTAAAACAGGATGCGCTGCAGCCGCTCCATTGCCGCCTCATTGTAATAGCGGTATCCCGATTCGCTTACCTCGCTGGGAGCAAGCAGCCCCATCCGGTCATAATAGTGCAGTGTGCGCACCGTCACTCCGCTGAGCTTTGCCGCTTCTCCAATCGAAAGCTTCATCTGCTTTTCTCCTTTCGCAGCCCTTTTATTGGACTGCAAGTGTATCATACACGATGACGCAGCGTCAGGGTCAAGAAGAATTTTTATTTTATAAAGCATAAGCCTGCCGAGTGTTGAAAACGGCAGGCTCACACGGGTATTTCATTTTCTGCCGGTATCACAGTTCCGGTTCAATATAGTATGGATGTTTTTTCTGATATCCGGTGTAAACTTCTGCTGTATCATCAAAATTCAGCTGATACATCCGAAAAGTAACCATAAGGTTTTTGGGCTGCCACATCTCATCGTATGAGTAGCAATAAGTCATCCCCAGTTTTTTCATCACATCACCGCTGTGGGGATTATTTACGTCATGGGTGGCGGTAATAAACCGGTACCCTGCCCGTTTAATCTGGTCAACCACTGCACGTGCGGCTTCTGTTACAATTCCCCGATGCCAGAACTCTTTTCGCAAACCATACCCAAAATCGTGGCTTTCACCTTCGTCCAGCCAAACATATCCAATTGGTTTGTTATCCTCTTTCAGGCAAATCGCATAGCGGTAACCTGTAGGCTCACGATAATGCGCCAAAAAGCGTTCCTGCAAAAAGCGCTCTGCTTCCGCGGCAGTTTGAACCGGAAACCAAGGCAAATAGGTGTTTACTTCTTCATCGCTTAATATTTTGAGCAGCGCACTGGAATCTGCAGGTGTAAATCTGCGCAAAATAAGCCGTTCTGTTTTGATCGTCGGGGTATTTTCTCTGACATCCTCTTCCCATGGCATTATGTCTCCGGGATCGCGCAGATAATCAAGAATTTGCCAGACACCTTCGCCATTGGTTGATGAGACAAAAAAGATTTTTTGACATCCCGCCAGTTTAAGCCACCGTTCCGCACGGTCAGGACGGGCATCCGGCTGATCGATTTGCGTCACAATTCCGATCACAGGCCGATTGATATTGGCTGCCATACACGGGCTGTAAAGGCTGTAATCCTCCCGCGCGCTGATCAGCAGCCCCACCACATCGGCTTCATAGGTGTAAATTGCCAGTGCACACGCCAACCAGGGATCTTCCACATATTCGCCCGGGGTATCAATCATCACATCAAAGTGATTAATATATTGCGTCTTATGATAGTGAATTTTTTCACCGCGAAGCGCCTGCGTCAGTGTTGTTTTACCGCATCCGCTTCGTCCGATCAGGATAATCTTCTTCATGTGCGCGTTATCTCACAAACCGCAAAGCCGAGCGTATCCCGGCAATAATCACGCAATGCACGGAGCGCACTTTCCACTTCGCTGATTCGCCCTGTCACAATCAAGGTACCGCTGAACCTATCCACGAAACCAATCTCAACATTGGAGGTTTTAATTGCAATGTCGCCGATGATCACCGCGGTTTCGGCAGGACTGATCGTCACAAGCCCGATTGCCGCACGCGAATAGTCCACTGCCGGATCAAGCCCCAGCTTTTTGTAAATAATCTCGTCCGGATTTGCGATAATGTGCGCAATGGTAATCTGTTTGCCCGGCACAATTTCCTGCACAATCCGCATTTTGTCGTGAAGATCCATAATACCGCTCCTGTATCCCGGCGCGCACCAATCACTAACATTCTCTCAAGAATCAGGATTGCCCTGCCGCGTTGATTTAATAAATCTATTTTACCACCCACGGCAGTTTGGTGCAAGCCTTTTGTGCAATTTTAGCCTTCCAGGAGCTTGATTGCATTTTCACGGCAGACTTTATTATATGCAGTCTGAGAAATACAACCGTGTTCCACTGCATCATCAAGCCAGTGGGAAAGCTCCATCACATTGGAAGCATCGCAAATATCAATACCGAAATAGAGTTTATCCTGAAATTCTTCCAGAAAGCGATAACCGAATTCCGGATCACGCATCACCGCATTCCCACCGCTGCCCGCAGAAAGGTCTCCATACATATTGGGATAGTTGCGCAGCAGCTCCACTGTCCGCCCGCCCGGAACCACTTTACCTGTGGGATATCCGTTGCGCTGCTCTTCGGTACAGTCTCCGCTCATTTCTGCCCACCATTTCTGCGAATGGCCGATAAACCGCAGCCTTGGAAACCGTTGCAGCGCACGTTCCAACTGCGGCATGTGAAGATCGTCCACCATTCCGTAATCACCGCCGCCAAGCCGCCCCATATGGAACAACAGTGGCATTTCGCACTGTTCACAATGAAAAAACAGGTTCTGCATGTATGGGTCATCAATCGGCAAATTCGTTGTCACCTCTCCCACACCCTTTGCTCCATGTTCCTTAAAATAGCGAAGATAATGTGAAAGATCGCAGTCCGGCCTGTTATATCCCCACCTGGGATCCAGGTTGCAGAACCACCAGCCAACCGTTTCCGGAAAATCACGCACCAAATGTTCCGCATCTCGGTTGCTCAGCTGGTCGCACTCATATTCCGGCGAGCTGATTGGCAGCTGTACTCCCTTTTCTACTCCCCATGCGTCATACATTTTCCGAATCTTCTGTGGGGTTACAAAACGGCCTCCATCCACACGGGCATAACCGGCCTCCGGCACAACATGAGCATGCAAATCAATTTTTTTAATAATCATTGAACCTCGCATCCTTTCCCTCTGCTTTTCAATCGGGTGGATTGTTGCTGCCTTTATTATAATTTTTCCCCAAGAGAAATCCAGTGTTTTCTTGAATTCCATGCAAAGACCCAAAGCTGCGCATGTTTTTTCATCAAATTACATTCTTTGCTTGTAAATTTTCCTGCAATCCGTTAGACTGAATACGAACAGAGCATAAGATTTAAATGTGCTGTTAGAGTAATTTTGAATGAGAAACGGTGCACAAATTGGGGAAATATCTTGAACTTATGCGTTCTTTCAAAGATTTTTTCCATCGTTTCAAAAATTTAGTATTGTATTTTCAAGGAAAGGGCGATTAAATCATGCTGAAAATTGTTTTGCCGGACTGCCAGACCCTTACAAACGGTGACCTTGACCTGACCATGCTGGAACGGTTCGGCAGTGTGAAATATTATCCGCTCAGCACAAGGGAACAGGTCGCGGAGCGGATACGAGATGCTGATATTGTTCTCTGCAACAAAACTCCAATGGACGCCGAAACATTGCGCTTCGCCACCCACCTGCGCTACATCGGCCTGTTTGCCACAGGTTACAATAACATAGACCTGGCTGAGACAAACCGCCGCGGTATAACCGTGTGCAATGCCGGCGGTTATTCCACAGATGCCGTAGTACAGCATACATTTGCGCTGATTCTCAACCATTTCAGCTGCGTTGCATCGTATCATCAGTTTGTATCAGAGGGACGGTGGATCGGCAGCAACACCTTTTCTCCATTTGTCTTCCCCATGCAGGAGCTGGCAGGCAAAACGATTGGTATCATTGGTTTTGGCAGCATTGGCCGTTCGGTTGCCAAAGTTGCGCTTGCATTTTCCATGCGGGTTCTTTGTTTCACCCGCACCGCAAAACAAGCGGACGGAATTTCATTTGTTCCGCTGGAATCTCTGCTTGCACAGAGTGATGTGGTTTCTGTACATTGTCCGCTCAATGCTTCTTCCCGCGCATTATTTAACGACGCGCGTTTTTCCATGATGAAGCGTGGCGCATACTTTGTGAATACCGCGCGGGGTCCGATTGTGGAGGAACCCGCTCTGCGGCGCGCGTTGGAAAGCGGCCATCTTGCCGGTGCTGCGGTGGATGTGCTGGAAACGGAACCTATGCTCCCGGATTGTCCCTTGCTGGGTGCCCCCAATCTGACCATAACACCGCATGTTGCCTGGGCACCGCTTGAAACACGTGCGCGGCTGCTGAATCTGGTTGCAGAAAATCTGGAATGTTTTCTTTCGGGTACCCCCAAAAACGTCGTATTAAAATAAAAACTAATTTAAAAAACGCAAGAAACAACTTTCAAATTTACAGAAAACAGGCACTTTTTCAGACAAACGCCAAAAAACTTGTCTTGTTAAAATTTCTTATGCTATACTGAGCACAGGGCAAAGCACGAACGATACATAATTGTAAAATCCGCTAAATTCTTCGTGGAATATGCAAACCAAACACACATCATTTGCGGTACAATACAATTAACGGCGTATCTTCGCCCAAAAACATAACAGGAGGATTTCATTATGTACAGAATTGGTATTCTCGGCTCGGAAAATTCCCATGCTTCCGCTTTCTCCGAGATTTTTAACAAACCGGATGAAAACGGAAACTTCAAGTATCCGGATTGCCATGTTGTCGCTGTGGGCGGCCATTATCCGGAAAGCAATCAGGAAGTTTTTGAAAAATACGGTTTGGATTTCATTGCCGAAAAACCGGAAGACATGCTCGGCAAGGTTGACGCCGTCATGGTCACTGCCCGCGATGGCAAGTTTCATCCCGAATTTGCCCGTCCGTTTGTAGAAGCCGGTCTGCCGATGTTTATCGACAAGCCGTTCGCCGTTGATCCGGCGGAAGCACTTGCACTTGCAAAACTTGCAAAGAGCAAAAATGTTCCGTTGGTTGGCGGTTCTTCTGTCAAGCAGACTTATGACATCCGTATGATGCAGCAC
>CAKXIK010000022.1:6261-22720 GCA_934875675.1 uncultured bacterium | reverse complement strand
TGCAGCACACCGTCAAGAGCGGTCTGGGCGGCATTCACGGCGGTTGTGTTGCTGCACCGGTAAGCATGCATAACGACTACAGCGGCTTCTTTTTCTATTCCTCTCACCTTGCAGAGATGAGTCTGACGATCTTTGGTTATGATCCCAAAGCCGTCACTGCATTCCGCAACGGAGATAACGTCACCGTCGTGGTGGAATATGAAAAGTACAATGTTACCAACCATTTCATGGAGAACTGCGGTAATGCTTATCACTGCAGTATTTTTGGTGAGGCACACAATGTCTGCCGCGATATCGATATTTCGATGTGCTATCAACACGAGTGCGAAGATTTTGCGGACATGCTGCGCAACGGTAAAATGACTCATACTTACAAGCAACTGATTACCCCGGTTTACTACCTCAATGCAATCTATGAATCCTACAACACCGGCAAAACCGTTAAAATCGAGGTTCCGGAAGTCTGATGGATTCCTTCTGATGTCTTAGCAATCGATCCTGTTTGATACATCTGAAGCTTTCTATATTAACGAAAGCTTGTTCAGACGCCTTGCAGCCGGGATCATACCCTTGAAAAATGGACCGTAAAAAAACACCTCCTGTTGTAGAATACAAGCTACAGCAGGAGGTGTTGTCATATCCAGACAATATACAAATAACTGCTTCACTGTTAACCAATACCATTCAAGATGCATGACAAAGGAAAAGACTGCGGATGGACTTGCACTCCACAGCGACTGCCTGATACAAATTTTGATTGCTCTTTTAACAGAACCGGCATCACTTTGCCTGTTTGCAGAGTTTCCGGCACCATAATGATGCGCTGATTCTCTGATCCTCGAAATTTCAGCCGGATATTTTTTTGTTCCTCCACAAACTTACCGTCCACCAGAACATCTATTTGGCGCAATAATTCCATTGCAGTTTTGGGTTCTCCCACCCTTCCCGCAAGAATATCCTCCAGCAAGTAACCTGTATAACACCAGATCGTCTTATGCGGATAAGCAGCACGCGCTTTTTTGCACAATCCCAGCAAAGCAAGCTGATTCTGCGGCTCAAACGGTTCTCCGCCGAGCAAGGAAAGCCCGTTGACATATTCCGGCGCAAGGGATGCAACAATTTCGTCCTGCACCTGTTCCGTAAACGGATCTCCGTAATTAAAATCCCACGCTACTGCGTTAAAACAGCCCTTGCAATGATGGGTACATCCGCTGACAAACAACGACGTGCGTACACCAATGCCATTTGCAATATCACAATATTTTATGGTTGCATAATTCAAAGTTCATTTCCCCTGTCGATTGATTTATACTAATTTTGAATTAGAAACGGTATAAAATCGAGGAAAAAGCTTGGGACTATGCGATTTTTCCGAAAATTTTATCTACCGTTTCAAGAAAAATTAGTATTGAGGCACGGAAAAACCGGCCGGATCCAAAATCCGACCGGATGTAAAACGAAAGTTTACAGATGCAGCACGCGTTCTTTGATTTCCTGTGTGCGTCCTTGATTCCAGTATTGAGTACCGATATAACCGCAGGTACGCCGCGCAACATTCATCTTGCTTTGATCGGTATTGCCGCAGCTGGGGCATTTCCAAATCAGCTTGCCGTCTTCCTCTTCAATCTGAATTTCGCCATCAAAGCCGCAAACCTGACAATAATCCGATTTTGTGTTCAGCTCGGCATACATAATGTGCTCATAAATAAATTTAATGACCTGCATGACTGCTTCCAGATTATTCTGCATGTTCGGAACTTCCACATAGCTGATTGCACCGCCGGGAGAAAGCGCCTGGAACTGCGATTCAAACGCAAGCTTAGTGAATGCATCAATCTTTTCGGACACATGCACATGATAGCTGTTCGTAATATAGCCCTTGTCCGTAATGCCTTCAATCACGCCAAATCGCTTTTGCAGGCATTTTGCAAATTTATAGGTGGTGGATTCCAACGGCGTGCCATACAGGCTGAAATCCACATTGTGCTCCGCTTTCCACTCCTTGCAGGCATCGTTCATGTGCTGCATCACCTTAAGAGCAAATGGGGTTGCACTGGGATCCGTGTGCGATTTCCCGGTCATGTATTTCACGCACTCATAAAGCCCCGCATAGCCAAGCGAAATTGTTGAATAACCACCGTAAAGCAGCTTGTCAATCGGCTCGCCCTTTTTGAGCCGCGCAAGTGCACCATACTGCCACAAAATCGGTGCGGCATCGGAGAGAGTTCCCTTGAGCCGTTCATGCCGGCAAAGCAGTGCACGATGGCAAAGCTCCAGTCTTTCATCAAAAACGCTCCAGAACTTTTCCACATTGCCGCCGGAGGAAAGTGCCACATCCACCAGATTGATGGTAACAACGCCCTGATTAAATCTGCCGTAATATTTTGGCTGATTTGTTTCGGGATCGACGTACGGTGTTAAAAACGAGCGGCAGCCCATGCAGGTATAGCAATGACCCTGACCGTTTTTGTCCACCTTGAGCTGCTTCATGATTTTCTCCGAGATATAGTCCGGAACCATGCGGCGTGCGGTACATTTGGCTGCAAGCTCGGTGAGATAATAGAACCGCGAATCGGGATGAATATTATCTTCCTCCAGCACATAAATCAGCTTCGGGAATGCCGGCGTCACCCAAACGCCCTCTTCATTTTTAACGCCCTGATATCTCTGAAGCAGTGTTTCTTCAATAATCAGCGCCAAATCCTGCTTTTCCTGCTCATTTTTTGCCTCGTTGAGGTACATGAAAACCGTTACAAACGGTGCCTGACCGTTTGTGGTAAGCAGCGTAACCACCTGATACTGAATCGTCTGCACACCGCGGCGAATCTCGTCCCGCAGGCGAATATCCACCATTTTTTCGATTTTCTCCTGCGAAACCTCAAGCCCCAGATCGGTCATTTCCGCCTGCACAATGCGGCGGATTTTTTCGCGGCTGATCTGCACAAAGGGAGCCAGATGCATCAGCGAAATGGACTGCCCGCCATACTGATTGCTTGCCACCTGTGCAATAATCTGGGTTGCAATGTTGCAGGCGGTGGAAAAGCTGTGCGGCTTTTCAATCATCGTGCCGGAAATAACAGTGCCGTTTTGCAGCATATCCTCCAGGTTGACCAGATCGCAGTTATGCATATGTTGCGCATAATAATCGGTATCATGAAAATGAATAATTCCTTCGTTATGTGCGTCTACAATATCCTGCGGCAGCAAAATCCGGGTGGTAATATCGCGGCTTACCTCGCCCGCCATATAATCACGTTGCACACTGTTCACCGTTGGATTCTTATTGGAGTTTTCCTGCTTTGCCTCTTCATTGTTACATTCAATCAAACTGAGAATTTTGTCGTCGGTTGTATTGGACTTTCGAACCAGATCTCGTGTATAGCGATAAGTGATATATTTTTTTGCCACCTCATATGCACCATTTGCCATAATGTGTTTTTCCACAAGGTCCTGAATTTCTTCCACGCCAGCAGCACGAGCCAAAGACTGACAAGCATTTTCCACCGTCAGTGCAATGCGACGAATCTGCACCGGGGTAAGCCGCTCACTTTCCTCTGCAACCGCATTCGCCTTTGAAATTGCCACCATAATTTTGGTAATATCAAATGCTTCCTCTGTGCCGTTTCTCTTAATGATTTTCATTGAGCACCCATTTCCTTTCTCTTTTCGGTACTGTTGCTGTTCCCGCCAAACCCAAGTTTATTTTCTATATTTCAAAACACAAGATATAGTGCTTTTTTTTCAAATTGAATAATTACAATTCAATCGATAGTGCTTAATTATCTTATCACGCATTCTTCAAACTGTCAATACATCGCTACACATTTTACCCTCCTGACATCTGCCAGCGCGTGAATAATTTCAGTTTTTATGTACCGTCTCTTGTGAATGTGTCACATCTTGAAGGGTACCTGTTCATCTGTCAATTGCCCTTTTCGAGTGCTGATATTGTCGATGCATTGGGCTTTGTGTTAATTGACGCTTCTGTTTTTTCATGTTAATATATCCATAATAATTGTCGTTTTTGTTAACGTGCTGCGGGGCTCATGAGGGCAATACATATACCATTATAAAAGGAAGGTTATACCGATGATCGGAGAAACAATTCTTGCTGCTGCCAAAGCAATCCACTGCAGCCACCACCATCCGCGTTTGATTTTAATGGAGGAGGATTTTGCACGGCTGCGCAAAAACAGGCAGACCGGCATCTATCAGAAGCTGCTGGACTACACGATCGAGCAGGCGGACGGTTACCTTGGTGCCGCACCGTGCACCTATCTGATTCCGGACGGAATACGGCTTTTGGAGGTTTCCCGAGAGGTTCAAACCCGCGTCATGACGCTTTCCATTGCTTATCAGGTGACCGGGGAGGAAAAGTATGCCGAGCGAGCCTGCGCGGAAATGGAGGCAGTCGCGGCATTTTCCGACTGGCATCCCTATCATTTCCTGGATGTTGCCACCATGTGTGCTGCCTGTGCCCTTGGATATGACTGGCTTTATTCGTATATGAGCGAGGAGCGTCGTGCCGTTGTGCGCCGCGCGCTGATTGAAAAGGGCCTAGCTGCCATTATGGATGATTACCGCGGTAATCCAGACCGCTCCCGCAGCTACCATTGGTATCAGGACAAGCCCGGTGACAACTGGAAGTTCATCTGCAACGGTTCTTTGGCGATGGCGGTTCTTGCAATTTTTGACGATGAAGATTGTGACGATTATAACGATGTGTTGACCTGCGGGTTCGAGGATTCTCTCGAAGCCGTCAAAACCTTCTACCGCGAAGAGGACGGCACCTATTCCGAAGGCCTGGGCTATTGGGGCTACGGTACAATGTATTTAGCATATTACGCGAGTTCTCTGCGCACGGCAGCTGGCTCAGATTTTGGTCTGACGGATTGGGTGGGTCTGAAAAAATCGCCGTATTTTATTCTTTCCCTTTCCTCTCCCGATCAAATGTCGTTCAACTTTGGCGATGCAACCGCCTCTAACATGGTCAACCACTTATTTTTATGGTTTGCCCAGCTCAACGGTCACCCAGGCTTGGCACAGCTGCGCACTGATTGCATCTGCAACGGCTCGATGACAATTGATGACGTGCTTTACTATAGGGATACCGCTTTGGCACCCCTCGATCAGCTGCCCTTGGATTTTGGCGGCGTGGGGATGGATAATGCCGCATT
Source organism: uncultured bacterium (assembly GCA_934875675.1). GTDB lineage: Bacteria > Bacillota > Clostridia > Oscillospirales > Acutalibacteraceae > CAKXIK01. The sequence goes on along the minus strand of CAKXIK010000022.1, from coordinate 17,543 downwards.
TCGCTCCGACCGAACCAATGAAGCTTTTTATGCGGCAATTCACTACGGGGCAAATCACGCCTATCACGGTCACCATGATATGGGTACGTTTGTGATGAATATTGGCAGCAAACGCTTTTTCAGCGATCTTGGTGCGGATAACTATAATCTCACACCGTACCGCGATACCTATCGATTCCGCGCAGAGGGTCACAATACTATTGTCATCAATCCTTCGCCCCATAACGATCAAATTGAAAAATCCTGTGCAGATATCAACCGCTTTTCCGCCGCACCGGACAGCTTTGTTGTGGCAGATATGTCACAGGCATATCCCACACAGAACGTGGTACGCGGCTTAAAAATGTTCCGTGACTGCAACGCGGCAGTGCTGCAGGATGAAATTCACTGCGCCGCTTCCGATGTGATCCGCTGGTCGGCACACACACAGGCGAACATTGATCTTGCCGACAATGCAAGAAGCGCCATTCTTGAGCTGGACGGCGTTAAGATGCTTGTTGCCATTCTGGGCAGTGACGGTTCGTTCGAGGTTCTGCCCGCCGCACCGGATGCACTTTCCCCCAAGGTACAGCCGGCAGCAAGCGCCACCTCCACCGTCATAAAAGGACAGGCGGAAAACACCGGCTTCTTCAAGCTGGCCATCCATGTGACCGGTCGAACAGAATATTGCATTTCGGTACTGTTTTACCCGCTGACCGACGGCAAAGCCATCCCGGACTCACTGCCCAAGGTGAAGCCTCTGGCTGCATGGTAATGGACGGAACAGAAAATTTCGCAACGCCTGAATTGCGCTAAAAAACAACGGAGAAATTCACCATGACAAAACAGGAAGCTCTCAAAAAATATTTTGGGCACACGGCATTTCGCCCCGGGCAGGAAACCATTATCGACCACCTGCTGCAGGGAAGGGACGTGCTCGCTGTGATGCCAACCGGCGCGGGAAAATCTGCATGCTATCAGATTCCCGCTCTGCTGCTTCCCGGCATTACGTTGGTAATCTCTCCGCTGATTTCTCTGATGACGGATCAGGTCAACGCGCTGATTCAGGCAGGTGTGCGCGCAGCATATATCAACAGCTCGCTTACCGCAGGTCAGTATCGCCGGGTTTTGTCACTTGCAGCCGCGGGCACCTATAAGATTATTTACGTTGCTCCCGAACGGCTCGATACCGAAGGCTTTGCTGAGGTTTTTTCCGGCACTCCGATTTCTTTGCTTGCGGTGGATGAGGCGCACTGTGTTTCGCAATGGGGACAGGACTTTCGCCCCAGCTATCTTAAAATTGCCGAATTTGCAGCAAAGCTTCCGGTTCGCCCGGTTATCGGAGCTTTTACCGCAACGGCGACCGGTGCCGTCAAGCAGGACATTTGTCATCTGCTGAACCTCCGCGATCCATTCTCGATCACCACAGGGTTCGACCGCCCCAATCTATACTTTGGCGTACAAACTCCGCGCGACAAGGAAGCCGAGCTTCTTCGCCTTTTAGGAGAATATAAAGAGCAAAGCGGTATTATCTACTGTTCCACACGCAAGGCAGTGGAAGAGGTCTGCACTCTGCTGAACGAACACGGTTTTGCCGCTACACGTTACCATGCGGGCTTACCCGATGAAGAACGCCGCCGCAATCAGGACGATTTCGTTTATGACCGCAAATCTATAATGGTGGCTACAAATGCATTCGGTATGGGAATCGACAAATCAAACGTCTCCTTTGTAATTCATTATAACATGCCCAAAAACCTGGAAAGCTATTATCAGGAGGCCGGGCGTGCCGGTCGTGACGGAAGCCCCGCGGATTGTATTCTGCTTTACAGCCCCGGCGATGTTCGCACCGCACAGTTCTTGCTGGAACACGCGGAACCAAATCCTGATTTAAGCGAAGAAGAACAAGAATCTCTTCGTGCCAAAGACCGTGAGCGGCTGAAATATATGACCTTTTACTGCACCACCTCGGAGTGTCTGCGTGCCTTTATTCTGCGGTATTTTGGGGAAGACGCCCCACCGTTTTGCGGAAACTGCTCCGGCTGTGATATTGATACCGCCACTGTCGACGCTACCATCGACGCGCAGAAGGTACTCTGCTGTGTGGCAAAAACAGGGCAACGCTATGGGATCAATATGATCATCGATGTTTTGCGCGGCAGTAAAAATGAACGTCTTCTGCGCCTTGGATTAAACCATCAAAGCACCTATGGAATTCTGGCAGACTGCCCGCAAACAGAGCTGAGACGGTTGATTCAGGCGATGATGATGCAAAACGCACTGCTTCTCACCGATTCGGAATACCCCGTTCTGATGCTGAGCGAAAAGGCTGCCGGTATTCTGCGCGGAAAAGCGGCAGTCTTCGTGAAAAAAGCGATTTCGAAAAAGAAGCCGGAAACAAAAAAATCCTGCATCCAAACCGACGATGTGGATACAGATTTGTTTAATGAACTTAAAAAACTGCGGGCAAGGCTGGCAAAGGAAGTGCATGCACCTGCTTATACAGTCTTTTCCGACGCAGCGTTGGCAGACATGTGCCGAAAATTACCCCGAACACCGGCGGAGTTTTTAGAGGTATCCGGTGTTGGACAAGCAAAACTGGATCGTTACGGTGATGCTTTTCTGCATATCATTGCTCCCTATGCACAAGCCGAACTGCCGTAAAGTTCGCCGGATTTCTCCTGCCTTGACTTTGTTCTCCGAAAAGCCTATACTGGTTCAATAATGAACAACCAAATTCATGTTTCTTTTAGAACAGCAGAATCTGCAAATTTCTCATCAAGCAGCAGATCAAGTGTTGGGAAATCGCTTCCATGCGAACTTATTCATAAATTGATGTAGCATCTTTTCAACAGGTGTCACATGATATCATTTGTAATTTTAAATCAGTAAAAAACAAGGGATGAACTATTTATGATGAACGCTGCCGAATTTTTTACGTTGGCACAGCAATTTCAAAAGCCGTATGAGAAGCTTCTCGGACGGATTGCCGATTCTTGCGGAATTTCACGCATTGAGCTGGATATTCTCCTTTTTTTGCACAATAACCCCCAATTTGATACCGCCCACGATATTGTTCAGGTTCGCGGCATTGCAAAGTCGCATGTTTCTAAAGCGGTGGAACTGCTTTACAACCGCGGATTTCTTGATGCCGAAGTAGATAAAAATGACCGGCGGGTCGTCCGGCTCAAGCTTTTGCCGGCTGCCGATCCTGCAATTCATGCGGGAAAAAAAGCGCAGCAATCTTTTGTTCAGTCAATCTTTTCCGGTGTTTCGGAAAACGACCTGAACGCATTGCAGCGCGTACTGGAACAAATTAATCAAAACCTCAGATTATTGTAGTTTTCTGTAAAACGGCACCGGGATGCTACTCGTTCTCCTCTCGAAAGAGAAGCACCACAAAATCATGTGAGGTTATTGTACCGTGGAAAATTGAAAAATCATCCACCCAACGTTTTAAATCCAAATCAAATACAAGCGGTTGCCAACCATCCGCCACACGAAGCGCAAAAGGTTTTGGTGCACGGTCTCTGACCGCATAAAGTTCCTGACCCAGTCTTTGCCAAACAGGCTTTCTCTCATAATTGCGCAAATAGATGATGATCGTCTTTCCGTCGGAACATAGCATTTGCCGCATACGGTACCCCTTTGGCGCCTCCAGCTTGGATACACCGCGCACCTGCTCCGGTCTGTTTGCCTTGTACTTTTCGGGAGTCAGCGTGAGGTCATAATCCAGCCCTTCCTCCTGCAAATCAACTGCCAAACGCAATGCCTGTGCAAAAAGCGCATCCTTACTTTGATGGCAAAAGCAATGACCATCACTCTGCCGCTCTCCGTCGGGGCACCACTCATTGCTCCGAAAGGCGCATTCCTGGTTTTTCTGTTGTGCAAGCAAGAGCAATCGCGCATGCAGCGGACGTATATCTATGCCAAGCGCAGGTTTTTTTCTGATGCAATTTCTTCCCTGCAGCTGCTTTTGAACCTGCTGCACACTGCAATATTCACCAAATCCGCGGCTTGTAATTCTGCCAAGGATTCCGGGAGCACCGGAAAGCAGGGAAAGCCAAATAATATCTCTTCTGCAAAGCTGCCGATCCCATTCGGAAAGCTGCCCCATATAGTCGGTGCATTCCCATTCTCCCAGCATTGCATTACCATTCGCTTGCGCATATTTCAGCGAAAATTCTGCAACCGTTGCAAAGTCCGTGACCCCATCCAAATGGCCGCACATTTGTGGATACAGATGAATCGAATAAAAATCTGGGCGAATGCGCTGCGACCGACACAAAATATCCTGGCCCAGAATTCCCGCCCCTGCGCCACTGATGCATACAGGAACTTGAGGGGCATTCCGGTGAATGGTTTCCACCATTTCCTGCGCCCAATCCAGGATTGATTGCTCACCTTTCCAAAAAAAAGCATTTGGACATTCTGCATAGGGGCCACACCACCCCAGTTCATTTACAAGCTCCAGTGCAAAAATATTCGGATTATCTGCAATACGCGGCAATAGCAGCTCTAAAAACCGAGTGCAGCAGCAGCGAACATCATCGTCCATAAAAAACTTTGCATAGCTGACCGTCTCCGGTTTATCTGCGCAAAATCGCTTTACAAATTTCGGCGCCGCATCACGCTCGCGTTGATCCCGAAAACGTGCACCAAAAAGCATCTGCGTTTTCACGCTGCAGTAAACACTGGCTTCCGGCTGTGTAAACAAAATCAGTTGGGTGCGGATTCCGTAACTTCCTGCCATATTGATGTAATCGAGAATAAGGGAAAGAAGCCCTTCATTCACCTGACCGCCACAATCCAGCCCTTCCCATGCATTATCAATATTAATTCCTCTGGGATACAGCCGCATGGCTGTATGGCCTTCCATTTGAAGATGTGCAAAAAACTTGCGCCAGTCGTTTTTCGTCAGCTGATGAAATTCCAGAATATTTTCTCCATGTGTCGTTTGGCGGCTGGGGGTTAAAAATATCTCATTCCCCGCAAAATAATTGGTCAGCATTCCAAGAGGCACAAACCTTGTTTTACCGTCCGCCTCATAAAAATATCCATCCTTAAACATTCCATCAGCAACACCTTTCGCAGACGTAAAATGAGATTTTTTCACAAAATTTGATATATATATGAATAATAGTGATTCTAACAAACATAATCATAACGCAAATTATTTTGTTATGCAACAAAAAATTACTTTCTTAACGCCTTTTTAGCGCTTTTTTCCATTTTATCCAATGACATAACAGATTGTCTTTACAATGAACTTTCCTTTTGAAATCAGGATATATTTGTAAATTTTCCTTCTTACGGATTAGGGCTTTACATTTCCTTTGTTTTGTGTTATAATACGGATACATCCAAATCGACAGTTTGAACTCACATTTTTGTAGGTCATAGTTCTGTCTATGATTTGCAGCAATGTGAGATTTTTATTGCAGTCAGGGTGTCAATTTATTTTTTTTGGAGGTACCTGAACATGAACGGTACAGTAAAATGGTTTAACGAGAGCAAAGGCTACGGCTTCATCTCCAACGACGAAGGCGGCGAGGATGTATTCGTGCATTTCTCTGCAATCCAGACCGATGGTTTCAAGACGCTTGCCGAAGGCCAGAAGGTTTCTTTTGAGACTGAGCCGGATCCCAAGAACAGCGCAAAGCTGAGAGCTGTTAACGTGCGCCCGCTGTAATTTTATTTACAAAGGCTTAACAAGATTCAGCAACCGGAAGTTGTTTTGTAAATGCAAAACAACTTCCGGTTTTTATTTTATGGCCATCATTTTTCCGCGATCATATGATCCATACCAAGGAAAAAATTTTAATTTTCATCAGCAATATAAACGAACCGGCGAGCTTTGCTTACCATGCAATCTCGCCGGTTCCTGTTTTAATCCGGTTTTATTGATTATTACATTGAGCCCTGACTTTTGTATCATGCCATATCCAGAGTATCGGTCGGCGGAAAAAACATATTTTCTGTGTATTCCTCCATAAAAATAGGATTCGTACTAAGCTCAATCGTTTTCGCAGTTTTCGCAAGCTGTTCTGACTGGGTAATCAAACTGCGATTCATCAGTAACATAACCGCACCGCTGAGTGCCGCATTTCCAAGTACCTCTGCCTTATTTTGCAGTGCGAACGGAAAAAGCCCGATTCGGGCTGCGGATTTGAGATCCAGATAACTTCCGAACCCTCCGGCAATCTGCAGGCGATTTACTTCTGTTTGAGGAACGCCTGAAACACGCAGCAAAGTATTGATGCCGGCACAAACTGCACTTTTCGCCAGCTGCACCATGCGAATATCTTTTTGTGTAATATAGACCGTATTGGTTAATGCAATGGAAGGTTCATTCTGCTCCTCGTAGCGTGTGCTTTCTTCATTTAGTACGCCGCTTTCTTCCATGTCGTTGGACGCAAGCATAATTGCCAGCGCATCCACAACGCCACTCCCGCAGATTCCAATTGCATCACCGCCGCCGATAACCGAACGGTGCATTTGTCCTGAATCTTCCGAAACATGATCAATGGCCCCGGCTGCCCCCTGCATTCCGCAGCTTAATCCTACACCCTCAAAAGCCGGACCTGCTGCAGTGGAGCAACAGGTTAATGTTTTGTCATTCCAAAGAGCAATCTCACCGTTCGTCCCGATATCCGCAAACAGAACGGTCTCTTCACCGCGGCATGTTTGCCCGGCAAGCAGTGCGGTTGTAATATCTGCACCCACAAACGCGGATGCACACCGTGGCAGGTAAGCTTTTGCCCCCTCTTTACAGGGCAGTCCCAGTTCCTTCGCCGCAAAAAAATATCCGAACAATTCATCTGCTTCAAACGGCGAACTGGAAAGACTTTTTGGATTTTTTCCTGTCAACAGATATAGCATTGTGGTATTACCCGTCAATACAAAAGCATCCAACTGCTCCGGTTGAATTTTGGCATCTTTGGCAGCAGTTTGCAGCAAATCGGCAATCGCTCCACGAACAGACTGTGCTAATGCTTCGCCGTGCCCTGCAAGTGATTGCCCGATCCTTGAAATCACATCCGCGCCAAAACTTCGTTGTGGATTCGGAGCCGATGCCGACCCAAGAATACCTTGTTCTCCACAAATTTGCACTGCAAGCGTAGTTGTGCCAATATCCACAGCCGCGCCAAAAGCTTCAAACAGAGGATTTTTTTCAATATCAGGCAGAATACCGTTAACACGGATCTGCGCTGATGTTTCTGCCGTGCAGAGAGTCAGTTCTGCATCCGAGATCAACTGCAGACGGCAAAGAAGTCTGATACCTTTTTGCAGCTCCCCCGGTTTGAGCAATTGTTTTTCTTCTTCAGAAACCGGGGAAATCCCGCCCTTTGCAATCACACGGCATTTTCCGCACCTTCCCCCGCCCCCGCAAGGCATCGTCAACAAGCATCCGCATTCCTGCAAAAACTCCTGCGCAGAAACCGGTGTCTCACTCTCTTTGCGGAAAGTACCTTTTTCTGTTGTCAACGTGATTACTGACATGCGTCGGGGTCTCCCTTCTTCTTTTCATCATGCAGCAAAATCGCGCCAAAATAAGTAACGGTATTCTGTCCGTTGATGTAGTTCATTCCGCAAAGCTCTGCAAGGCGGGAAACATGGACTCCGTAAGTTTCCAGGCTTGCCAATGCTTTTTGAGGAAAGCGGCACGGTTCGTTTGTTCTTTTGGCACAAACAGGACAAACACGGCAACCTCCGGCACCCAAAAAAAGAGCATCGGGAAGTTCATCACAAAATGTATTCCGGATTTTTTGGGTCAACTCGTTCATTCTTTGACCGGCTTCCATCATTCCTTCAAAGTCATACGAATCCTCCAGCAAACCCACAGTTTGATAAACCACTGCCGTATCATACCCTTTAGCACGGCTGATCAGCATATCAATATCGCCCACATCCGGCGGACACATCCAGCTTTTTCCGTAATTTCCGCATGCATTCCGTTCACACATGCTGCGAAAACTGCGGTCAAACGGAATATTTTCCACTTTGATTGATTCTGCACGATGCGCACCCATAGCTCGGATTCTTTCCGCAAGCTCTTGCGCCTTCATTGTAACCCTTCCTTTGCAAAAAAGCGGACAGACCCAATCATCACAGTGTCTGCCCGGATTTTTTCTGAAAATAATTAACCTGCCTGACAAAGCTGAACTGCCATATCTGCTGCAGATGCTGCGTCAGCGGTATAGGCATCTGCACCGATCTGGCTGCAGAATGCCTGGGTAACCGGTGCACCGCCGACCATAACCTTAACCTGATTGTGAATTCCCGCCTCATTGACCTTGGCAACCACTTCTTCCATTACATTCATGGTGGTCGTCAGCAGTGCAGAGCAGGCGATAATCTGACAATTTTCATTAATTGCAGTCTCCACAAATTTTTCGGGTGCAACATCGGTTCCAAGATCGATGACCTCCAAGCCTTTACCCTCCATCATCATCTTGACCAGATTTTTACCAATATCGTGCAGGTCGCCCTTAACGGTACCGATACACACCTTGCCCGCAGCGGTAACACCGGACTCCGCGAGAAGCGGTTTTAACAACGAAGCCCCCATATTCATGGCACGCGCGGCAATCAGAACCTCCGGAACAAAAACTTCGTTATTCTTGAATTTTTCACCAATTATGCCCATTCCGCTGAGCAACCCTTGCTCCAAAATATCTTTCACGGGGATTTTCTCATCAATTGCTTGCTGAACCAATTCCTTAACAACCTTTGCCTTGCCCTTTTGCAAATTTTCAGAAATTTCCTCCAGAATCGCCATTATGATTTCATCCTTTCTCATCATTCCGTTTGATACTAATTTCGAATTAAGAGCGGCATAAAAATAAAGGAAAAAGCTTGCATTTATGCAATTTTTCCGAAAATTTTTATCTGCCGATTGAAGAGAAATCAGTATACAAGACTTGCTGAATCCATTAATAATACCAATTTTGCAAACATTACAAAACAACCATCTCGAAATCCATTTCTGTCGCTGAAAAGCTGACCCGATTCAAAGATAGTTATACTGTTCGCTTTTAATATATCCTAATTCCTCTGATTTTCCTTGTATTTTTGCGTAAAGTTTTGTACTTTTTTGCTTTTCTTGCGATAGGATTCTTTTTTTAAGTCTAATTCTTGACAAGGCAGGCGTTTTGGAATATTCTCATTTGAGTAGAGAATCATCCAAAATGCAGAAAACTCATCTTTCAGGAGGAAAATTCGATGGCAGAGCACAAAAATCCCGCTCAGCAGTTTGACGAAAAGCTTGCACGGGAATGCGCAGATGCCTTTTCAAATACAACCGGACTGGGTTGCATCGTCTCTTCGGCGGACGGCAAGCTTTTGTTCAGCAATGGGTATAGCTGCGCTTCCTGCCAAATGTGCAAAGCCGCCGGTCTGGCTCATGAGGATTGCGAACAATCGCAGCTTTACGGAATGAGTGAGGCAGAACGTTTCGGCGGAAAATATATTTACTTTTGTCGGATGGGTTTGACATGTTTTGTATCTCCCATTGCCGGTGAAAACGGTTCCGCTGCGCGGATTACCGTGGGGCCGTTTTTAATGGTTGATCCACAGGATTACATTGCGTGTGACCTGAATGAATGCCTGCGCCTGACCGGATCGCCTCTTGACAGCACCCTTCGGGAGCTGGAAAACGTTCCGAGAACACCTGCCGAAAAGGTAAATTCGCTTTCCACTCTCCTTTTCCTTGCTGTAGGGTTTATGAACAACGTTTCTGCCGCCAACCGCATGCTGGAAACACAGGAATCCGGCTCCATTCAGGGGCAAATTAATTCCTATATAGCACAGCTTAAAAACGAGGGGCAAACAAAACTTTATCCGTTTGAGACAGAACGTGCCCTGCTGAACGCGATTGCCCGGGGAGAACGTCCCGAGGCACAGCGCTTGCTCAATGAATTGCTCGGTCACATCTTTTTTTCCGCGGGAGGAAGTCTGGAGGAAGCCCAAGCACGAATTTACGAGTTGCTGGTGCTGATTTCCCGCCGGGCGATTGATGTTGGCGCTGATCAGGAAAATACGCTTCAGCTAAGCCGCGATTTCTTGCGCGCCATCGCAGAGATTACGGATAGCAATGCACTTTGCTATTGGCTCAGCGGCGTTTTGAATCAATTTATGGACAGCATTTTTAATTTTTCAGACGCAAAACACGCTGATTTGATTCATAAAACCGTCCAGTACATTCACATTCATTTTGCCGAACGGATCACAATGGAGGAGATGGCGCGCCGGGTATTCCTCTCCCCTGCTTATTTCAGCCGCGTTTTCAAGCAGGAAACCGGTCAGTCCTTTAATGCCTGGCTTAACCGCGTTCGAATTGATAAAAGCAAAGAACTCCTATTGCATCAAAATCTGCGTTTGACGGACATTGCCCAACTGGTCGGTTTTGAAGATCAAAGCTATTTCACTAAGGTATTTCGCCGAATAACCGGAATGCCGCCGTTGAAATTTCGTGAAACCAAAGGATTGCCGCCCAAAGCACCGCAAACGGAGGAAATCCATTCGACATAATTCTGCTAACCGACAAAGTCTTTCTCTGGCAAAGCCGCACCAAGCAAAGCGTGGCACTGATCTTCCTGCAAGACTTCAAAACTACTCCGCACAATACCATTTCCGATTCGAAGCTATTATAACATCTTTTTCCGATCTGCTTCAATTCTTGATTGTATACAATAAAACCGGCCGGACAATTCTCCTGTTAAAAGAGAACTGCCCGGTCGATTTTTTGAGAAATTATTCGGTTACGACCCCTTTTTGCAGCATGATATTAGCGTAAAGAGCGGATTCTCCAGTTGCGATAATCGCATAAGCTTTTTTCGCTTCTTCATAAAATGCAAAGCGTTCAATCTGACCGATTGCATTTTTACCCCGCTCATCATGTGCCTCCACAATAGCTTCATAGGTGCTCCAGATTGGCGTTTCCACCGTATCCCCCTTCATAACCTCCATCAGAGAAATCGGCTGTGCAACGTAACTGTCCAACGGAAAAACCTGCAGAATTGCATCAAGCAGTTCGGGAACGCCATGACCGTCACAACGAATCACAACCGCATTTTTACCCATTGATTCTGCCGGAAAATTTCCGTCTGCAATCACGATACGATCGCTGTGACCCATTTCACAAAGTACTTTGAGCAGTTCCGGGGAAAGAATTTTCGGAATTCCTTTGAGCATTTGATCGTCAACTCCTTAAAAACCGCCATCTGCTGCCAATATATCCGTAACACTAATTTCTTTGGAAACGGCAGATAAAAATCTATGAAAAAAAGTACAAGCTTTTT
>CAKXIK010000022.1:0-6251 GCA_934875675.1 uncultured bacterium | reverse complement strand
ATAAAAGGCGGCAAATAGCGGTGATTCCATTTAGCTTAAAATTTTAGCGGAAAAGGGGACCGTAAGCAGCACAGGCACGGAAGTCCTGACCTTCCTTATCCATACCGAAAGCATTCCAGCTTGCCGGACGGAAAATCTTCTCTTCCGGTACATTGTGCATGCACACGGGAATGCGCAAAATGGAGCAAAGTGTAATCAGATCAGCTCCAACATGACCATAGGTAATTGCGCCATGGTTTGCGCCCCAGTTGTTCATCATATCATAGGCGGAGGCAAACGCACCTTCTCCGGTTGTGCGCGGTGCAAACCAAGTGCACGGCCAGGTGTAATCGGTGCGCTTCCAAAGATTGTCGGAAACCTCTTCCGGAAGTGCAATGGTGTAACCTTCGGCAATTTGCATCACCGGGCCAAGACCTTTGACAAGATTCAGACGCATCATAGTTGCAGGCATCTCATGACGGGTGACAAACCGGGAAGAGAATCCGCCGCCGCGGAAATAACCACGGTCCGCTGCATTCCATGTGGTCGCTTTCAAAATAGCATCCTGATCAGCGTCGGTCATCTCCCAGAATGGCTTCATGACACTATTTCCGTCAGCATCCTGCGCCTCTCCGCAGGCGTCCAGACAAGCCGCACCGGAATTAATCAAATGGATAAATCCGCCGGCTTCCTTCGCTTTGCCCTCCAGGTCATAACCGGTAGCCTTTTTTACCGCTTCCGGACTCCAATAAGTACGCACATCGGCAAAAATCTGTGCACGATTGGTCAGCAGCTTGCCAAAAAGCATTGAAACACCATTGAGCGTATCGTTTTCGGTTGCAAGAATATATGGCTCGCGTGCGCCTTCCCAGTCGAACGAAGTGTTCATCATAGATTCTGCAAAATCGCAGTTCGGATAAAAATCAGTCCACTGACGCTGTCCCTGGAATCCGCCGACAATCGCATTGTGACCAACTGCTTCTTCCTCACAGCCCTTGGGCAGATTCGGATTGCCGTTGTAGAGATCTTTGATAATGCACATCATCTTGACAACGAATTCCCAGTCTTTTTCTTTTTCTGCCTCCGTTTTGCGAACACCGTCCGGGTTCTTGTCAAAGCCTTCCGGACAATGTTCCTTCGTCCAGGCAAGTGCTTTCTGATATTCTGCTTCGTCGTAAATACCTTCTGTCATGCGGCGGATAATTTCCACCTCATCAATGGATTCCACGCGCATGCCCAGATATTCCTCAAAAAATTCAGAATTAATGATAGAACCGGCAATTCCCATCGTGATGGAGCCGATCTGCAGATAAGATTTTCCGCGCATTGTAGCAGCCGCAACGGCAGCACGCCCGAAACGCAGCAGCTTTTCCTTAACATCTTCCGGAATCTCGGTATCGTCAGCAGATTTAACATCATGCCCATAGATACCAAATGCCGGAAGACCCTTTTGTGCATGAGCTGCAAGCACAGCAGCAAGATAAACTGCGCCGGGACGCTCTGTACCGTTGAATCCCCACACACCCTTGATGGTATGCTGATCCATATCCATTGTTTCGGAGCCGTAGCACCAGCAAGGTGTAACCGTAAGGGTGATGGAGACCCCCTCTTTGCGAAATTTATCGGCACAGGCAGCAGCTTCCGCCACACGTCCGATTGTGGTATCCGCAATTACGACGCGGACGGGTTCCCCGTTGGAATACCGCAGATTCGAGGTAAAAAGCTCCGCAGCAGCCTTTGCCATGTTCATCGTCTGGTCTTCCAGCGATTCGCGGATCTTCATTGCACCGCGTCTGCCGTCGATGGTTGGGCGGATACCGATTACCGGATAATCACCGATCAGTCTGTTTTTTGCCATATTATTACCTCCCTGAGTTTTATAACTTTTGAATAAAAAAGTTTTACTATCTGCATTATACTATTGATTATCATATAAATCTTGTGTTATAATCAGAAAAAAGTATGACAATATTCACTTTTAAACCATGGGGGAACCTGCTATGCAAACTCATGCTGAATTTAATGAATTTTGCCAGCGCGGCACCGTGGATTTTCCGATTGAAATTTACCGGCTGAATCAGAACCATCCGCGATACCAAATGCCGTATCACTGGCATCATGAACTGGAATTGCTTCGTGTGCTTTCCGGAACTTTTATTCTTTCGCTCGACGACCGCGAATACGAGCTGCCGGAGGGTTCTGCCGTACTTGTGGGCAGCGGCGTGCTTCACGGAGGAATGCCGCTGGACTGTTGCTATGAATGCATTGTGTTTGACCCTGCAGTTTTGCTGAAAAACAACGCTGCAGAGTCCGTTTTGCAAAAGCTGTTTGACGGAGAAATTACGATTCATCCTCTTCTTCCCGCACAGGATGGCATTTTACAACTCATGCTGAATGACATATTTACTGCAATGACAGATGAAAGTGGTGCGGGAAGGTTGCTGGTAATCGGTGCTCTGTATCGCTTTTTTGGTCATGTGCTGCAAAGCGGGTATTATGACAGTCATCCTGAAAAAAGCCGTGCCACCCGGCGAAAAGTGATGCAGTTGAAACGGGCACTAACCTATATGGAGGAACATTTCAGTGAACCGGTTACGTTAGAACAAATTGCCGCACAAGCGGAAATGTCTCCCCGTTATTTCTGCCGTTTTTTTCAGGAATTGACACACCGTTCTCCGATTGAATATCTCAACTATTACCGGGTGGAACGAGCAGGAGACAGGCTGTTGCATTCCGCTTTTTCTGTAACAGAAATTGCATACAGCTGCGGTTTTAATGATCTTAGTTATTTTATTCGGGTTTTCAAGAAGCAAAAGGGCGTTACACCTAAGAAATATGAAGAAGCGCAGCGTTCCGAACAATCCGCTGAATGGCTGGCAGGCAAAAAAACAACATTGAAAAAAACATAAAAGGAAAAGGTGATTGACATGAAGGAAAGCATTCATTCGTTTGAACAGCTGAAAAATGATTTAGGTGCACTCGGCATCCGGCCCGGTGATACCGTTTTGATGCATTCCTCTTATCGCTCTCTTGGTGGGGTGGAAAGAGGTGCAGCCGGTTTTTTTGCAGCATTTATGGAATTACTCGGTCCGGAGGGAACACTGATTCTGCCCGCTCTCTCCTATGAATCCGTCACCCGGGAGCATCCTCAGTTTCACTTGAAGGAAACACCGTCTTGTGTGGGATACTTGCCGGAATTTTTTCGTACACATATACCGGGAGTAATTCGCAGCATGCACCCGACACATTCCTGCTGTTTGTTGGGTAAACATGCTGCAGAGCTTGCCAAAGACCATCAGCTGGACGACACTCCGGTTGGTCCTCATTCTCCGTTTGCAAAGCTGCCGCGCATGGGGGGCAAAATTCTGATGCTTGGCTGCGGGTTGGACTGCAACACATCGATGCACGGTGTGGAGGAAACGGCAGTTCCACCCTACCTGTTCAGCGATGACCCCCGCGTGGATTATCTTTTGTATGACGATGACGGTCACGAGCTGCGCCAACATGCTCGCCGTCATTCCTTCCGCATCGGCGACGATTATTATGAACAGCATTATGCACGGGTGGTAGATCTGCTGCTTCCGGAAGAAGCCTCTCACGGCAAGGTTCTGAATGCCGATGCATGGTTGCTTTGCGCAGCCTCTGTTTGGAGAAAAGGTGCACAAAAGTTAGCGGAAGAACCGTTCTATTTTGTCGAATCAGAAAAAATTCGACCATAATCTCGGTACTCATTCACACACAGATAAGATTTATGCCTCATAAGATAAATCACGGTCCAAATGCGGACTGTTTCAAAAAATTTAAAAATTGGTGTTGACAGAACTGCTGTGTCATGCTATAATGTTCAAGCAGTCGAGAACGGCTGTAAAACAGATGCGGATATGGCGGAACTGGCAGACGCGCTAGATTCAGGTTCTAGTGAGGTCACACTCATGCAGGTTCAATTCCTGTTATCCGCACCAAAGAGATTGTCGACAAAAGTCGACAATCTCTTTTCTTTTTTATTGATTATGATAATGATTAATGATAAAATTAAAATAAGATTATTTATCAGGCTGTGTAAAAACGGACTTTGGGATTTTAAATTGCTTTTAAAGTGGGTGTGACCACCTATATTTTTAAAAATTTTGGTTGTTATACCATGTAACACGCTCTATTTTGCATTTCAAGTGGTGAAACTAAATTTTGAGGTTTTGTTTTTACACAGCCTCTTATATAATGCGTGGAAATACCCCATTCAAATTTGAAAGGATGAAGCCAGTTGAACGAAATAGAAAAAATGTTTGCCGGAAAGATGTATAATCCTTTTTGCGAGGGAATGCCGGAAGCACGTCGGAGGGCACATGAATTATGTCAGAAATACAATCAGATTCCGGAATCAGACGAAACATCACGGGAGGCAATTTTAAACGAATTGATGCCGGAACACGGAAAAGGTGTCTATTTACAAGGACCGATTCAATTTGATTTCGGTGCACATATTAAAATGGGCGACAATTCTTATGCCAATTTTAATTTTTGTGTTTTAGATGAAAATCGAGTTACAATCGGTGATAATGTATTCATAGGTCCAAACTGTTCAATTCTGACACCCATTCACCCTCTCTGTCATGAAGACCGCAATATTTTTTATGATGTAAAGACGGATTTCGATATTAATATGGAATACAGTGCTCCCGTTGTTATTGAAGATAATTGTTGGCTCGGAGGAAGCGTTACAATTCTACCCGGAGTAACAATTGGAGAAGGATGCGTTATCGGAGCAGGTGCTGTCGTAACTAAAAGTATTCCTGCGAACAGTCTTGCATTTGGAAATCCTTGCAGAGTAATCCGTGCAATTACAGAAGAAGATCGTTTATCGAATCATCCTGAGCGCTTTGCAGAGTAATTATAGGTCGCCTCTAAAAATTACGGGTGCGTCAGACCGGTGAAGAAAAAATCTTCCTCGGGATGACGTGCATGAATTATTAGAGGTGACCTACAGCAAATGGCTTGAACATCGACGACAAATCCTCGTTTATCACGGAGATTATGAGCATAATTCGTACAAAACACCTGCATCTATTGCATTCGACAGAGACATTAAAATCTACAAGCAGGGATTTAAACTTGCTTGTAGTTTTTTTGCTTGATTATGCCAAATTGATCGGTTGTAATGAAACAAAGATTATTGATCACGCTGTGTAAAAACGGACTTTTGGATTTCAAATTACTTTTACAGTGGGTATGGCCACCTATATTTTAAATAATTTTGGTTGTTGTACAATGTGATATGCTCTGTTGTGCATTTCAAGTGGTGAAACTAAATTTTGAGGTTTTGTTTTTACACAGCCTCTTTGATAACCGGAGGGGAAATAATGCAGAGAAATGTTTATATAACAGATGGATATTTAGGTTTAACAGAGTACATTCCATCTATTGATGATATTGATTGCTATAATTGTTGGCAGGATGAAGAAACACAAAATGGTTATAATTACAATTTAACAGAAAGTTTTGATGAATTTAAAAGTGGTTCTATTAAATCAAGATTTATTGCAACGATAGTTAGGTGTTCAGACAATGCCTGTATTGGTTCTATTTTCGTTTCACCTGAAAACACCCTGCCAGATTTAGCTATAATGATATATAAATGTTATAGAAATCAAGGTTATGGAACAATCGCATTCCGTCTTGGTGTAAAATATTGTTTTAATAATTTATTACTTGACAAAATTTACGCAGGCTGTTATGAAAATAATGAAGCAAGTAAAAAAATGCTTACTGCGTGTGGTTTTAAATCACATGTAGAAGGTAATCAAAACGAAAAGCATTATTTAACTGGTGAAGATATAATACAGTATGATTTTGTTATATATAATCACTCAAACGAACGAGCATAACCCTCGTCACTTGAATTCGATTACCTGCGGAAAAAACAAAAAAATATCTTCTTTATAGTATATAGACAGTGTGACGCTGGATCCGATTTCGATTGAGGTTCAGCGTTATTTCTTTTATTTCATTCCATGAAAATATAAGGTTAATTGTAAAATGAAATTGAACACATAAAAATGTCCACAGTGAATGGGATATCTGTTAGAATAAAGTTACTACACCCAACTCTAACAGAAGGAGCTCATCACTATGGATAATTTTCATTTTAACACGGAACATCGAAAAGGGCAACACCTTACTTCCGAAGAACAGCACGACATTTGTATGTGTTAAAATGATGTGACCCAAAAAGAGAGGAAGCCTCCCGCGAGATATGGTATAATGAGTTCACCACA
>CAKXIK010000021.1 GCA_934875675.1 uncultured bacterium | reverse complement strand
ATCTCGATTGCATCTATGCCCTGCGCTAATGTGTACCTTTATCTTTCAGAGTGTTCAGTTTGTTATTGCAATTTTCAGAATAATTTTTAAGATCACTTTCTCTACTATAATAAACGCAAAAGCGGTGAGAATTTATCAGCAATATCGTTGATAAATCCCACCGCTTTTATTATTTATTCAAATCCATTTCGCAGTGCTGTAAGGAAATCGTCTGCTTCACCATGGGGATTCGCTTTGCGGGTTGCCTCTTCGTCATACCATGCATATTCCAGCCCATGGACAATAATCGGAATTGGTTTGCCGAACTTTTGCTCGATCAGCTTTTCTGTTTGCAGCCTGCAGGCAATATCGGCAGCACTGGAAAGTAGCTGATAATGCCCTGCGGGGCCCTTCCCGATGTCATGCATGTCCTGATCATCGCAATTTTCCTCTTCCCTGCCAAGATCACTAATTTCCTGTTCCCGGTACCAGGCAAATAACTGTTCCGTAGCGAAATTTCCATTGTAGGTATCAATGATAGGAATCTCATCCTGCCGCCAGAACGCATAATTCCATCGCCCTTCCGAAAACCTACCCGCCCCGGAACAATCTGATTCCGTGTTGTAGCTGATCATAAAATCTGTAACATTTTGAAACCCTGCGTATTCATTTGCCTCATTGGATTCCACGAAAAAGGAAATTGCATAAATACCTTCTTCATTCCATTGTTCGATTATGGTTTTGACCTGCGAATACAATATTTCATTAATCTGAATCATTTCAATCCTTCTTATCATGCACTATCCGTAAATTTTGCGATGAGACACCGTTTACTTGTTTTCCTCAGATTTATTGAGATATTCTTTTAAAATCAGGTTGATAAACTGCGAAAGAGAGCGGTCACAATCCTCCGCCAAATCTTTAAGCCTGGGTATCATGTCACTGTCCAAGGTAATACTTACTTTTTGCTTTAACGGTTTCATGTTCTTTACCCCTAGTATAATTATTTGAATCAATCATGCTATAACAGGCAATTTTATATTCACTATTCGCTTTAAATAGTTTAAAGTAGTATAAAATAGTATTTTAAGAAATTCCTTCTGCCTCGTTCTCTGCCATCCGGTATCCAACCCCCACCTCTGTAAAAATATATTTGGGATCTGCCGGATTGTTCTCAATTTTTCTGCGGATGTTAGCCATATTCACACGAAGAATCTGATTACTGCTGCTCATGTTTGGGCCCCAGATCTTTTGGCGCAAAAAATCATATGTGAGTACCTTGCCTGCGTGCTTGCCAAGCAAAGCAACAATTTTAAATTCATTTTGTGTTAATCCTACATCCTGCTTATCCCGATACACCCGGCAGCGATTGTAATCGATCGCCAAGCCTCCAATATGAAATACGCCGTCCTGCAGGATTCCTTCTTCCTTGGTGTCCGCGTTGCGCGCATGACGAACCGCCGTTCGAATCCGCGCAAGCAATTCCTGCGTTCCGAATGGTTTTGTGATGTAGTCATCTGCACCCATATCCAGTGCCTTCACCTTATCCTCCTGCTGCATTCTTGCCGAAACCACCAGAATGGGAACCTGAGACCACTTGCGCACCGAGCGAATCAATTCAAAACCATCGTTATCCGGCAGCACAAGATCCAGCAGAATCACATCCGGGCAGTGGGAAGATATCATTGCGATTGCCTCCGTTACCGTCCGGGCTGTAATCGCATTATAGTGATTTGAGTTCAGAACCGCCAGTATAAAATCAGAGATTATCTTTTCGTCCTCTACAATCACGACCGTGGTTTTACTTTTCATTCCAATACATTTCCTTCCCCGAATTGAAAGTCTTTGAGTCTTTCCTGACACCCAACACTTTAAACCAAGGGCTGCCGCACTAAAATTCAGAAGCAAAGCAGGGATGTTCACTTCCGATCAGTGCTGCAGCGGCAAAATCATTTCAAACACTGCGCCGGACGATGGATCTGCTCCGCAAAGCAGCCTTCCGTAATGGCTTTGTGCCACCAACATGCTAAGGTCTAATCCGGTCTCCATTCGATGGGGCAGATGCTTATCGAATATTTTGTGATAATCGGGAATGCCCAAACCACAATGACAGCAGCGAATTTGAGAACCGCTGCTGCAGCAAAAACGGAAAACAACCGCATTTTGTTCACAGAAAACCAACAGACAAGGTTGACTGCCGTTCGGAAGGTAACGAACCACCACCTCCAGCAGATTCTGTATGGTTTGCTCCATCATCACCGCATTCATTTTCAAAATCAGCGGTTCCTGCGGTACGGAAATATGAACATGCTGCTCAGGGAATGCCGTACAAAATTTTTGAACTGCTTCCGAAACAATTTCCTCTATGATTTCCTCGTCAAGAAAAAAAGGAACCGGTTCATTATGAATACGCGTAAATAATAACCGGTTCTCCACCGTATACAGCAGTCCTTGGATCTCATATCTTAACGTTTGTAAAATCTGTTGCTGCTCTTTTTCTTCTGCGGGATTATCCTGCAGATATGTAACCGCACTCATCATTGCCCCCAACGGTGAACGAAGGTCATGTGCCACGGTATGTAACAATTCATTGCAGAGAAGCGATTGTGTCTGTGCATTTCGTTTGCTGCGAACCGCTACCGGAAGCAATGCGCCTACAGAAAGAAATAACAAAACCAACCAGAAAACCGGTGATGTGAGCCACACATCCGTCTGACTGCGTGCAACGCACCCATAAACAATCGGTACACCCAAAAACACGGCAATCAACGGGTAAAACAAGCCACGCGTCAGGCACGCAACAAATTCAACCGCAAGAAAAATCACCAGTGCTCCTTCAATCAAAAGCTCCTGCCGGCAAAGCAAAAATACGATTATACCCGTAGCTGCCGCTATGGTTGCCGTAGTCACCGTTCCTCTTTTGGAAAACCCAAAACAATATTCTTTATTTTTTATTTTACCTGCATTTTTCTTACCCATATTTTTTCTCTCAAACACAAATTTGTAAATTTTGTTCTTAAAAGAATATCATATTTGCCCCTTTAAAGTAACACATTCATTGGAATTTGTCAATTGTTTATCTAATTTTGTCTAAAGTATGAACTTCCTTTGTTATATTATACTGACTTTGCGTAAAATTTTTGTAATAAACAAAATTCCATGCTAATCTCAACATAAATATTACAATTGCTGTTATTCAAACAATACATCGTGCAATCTGATAAATTCCGGCAGACATACACCAGGCAAGCGTTAACTGCCAACAAACAGATAGCAGCAACCATTTACTTCCTCCTCTTCCCGTTAAGGCAAATTCCTTGCGCAAAGCAGCAAGCGCTGCAGCACAAGGCGTGCAAAGCAGAACAAACGTCAAATAAGAAAGCGCCGAGGCAGATGAAAAGATTTGCTGCAAATTCTGGGCATTTAATTGTCCGCGCAAAACTACGGCAAAGGCAGAAACAATGGTTTCCTTGGAAACAAACCCGCAAAACAACGGAGATACCGCCCGCCAATCCGCAAATCCGCATGGCTTAAAAATCGGAGCTGCCGCTTTTCCAACCGCGGCCAGTATACTTTGTTCCGGCAGCACCGCAGAAGAAAAATCGACCGCAAAATACTGCAATGCCCAAATTGCCACGGTTGCAATTAACAAAACGGAGCCTGCCTTGATGAAAAACTCTTTCAGATGTCGCCAAACCTGCCGCGACAGGCTTTGGGGACGCGGCATCCGATATGGCGGCATTTCCATTACAAAAGGCGAATCCTCCCCACGGAGCAGCGTTTTTTGCAAAAGTATTCCGCTTACTGCAGCACAGCAAACACCCAGCAAATATAGCATAAACAAAATAATCGGGCGAAGCTGCGGAAAAAAACAGGAAAGAAACAACGAATAAACCGGAATTCGTGCACTGCAGGAAAAGCATGGAAGCATCAGCAGCACCAAAATTTTATCTCGCGGTCGTTCCAGGGCTCGCGTTGCAAGCACTGCCGGAACTGTGCATCCGAATCCCAACAAAAGCGGAACCAGTACCCTTCCGGAAAGGCCGATTTTTTGCAAAATCCGGTCTCCCACAAACGCTACCCTTGCAAGATATCCGCAATCACTGATAAATTCCAGAAAAATAAAAATTACTGCCAGCTGTGGCACAAAAGACAGCACCCCGCCCAAACCTGCAAAAATTCCGTCTCGCACAAGGCTTTGTGCCCATTCAGAGGCTCCCTGATCAGATAAGAATTGTGCGGCACTTTGTCCCAGCGTTTGTGCAACGAATTGCTGCAGCATGCCTGTTAATTGCGATGTCAACGATCCAAAAGCCACAGAAAGAACGGAAAACAATAGCAAAAAAAAGAGCGGCACTGCCGCAGGTCCTGTCAAAACCCGATCAATTTGGTCTGAAACTGCACGCAAATTGTTCCCCAGCCGAACCCGTTGCGACGCCTTGCAAATTTTTTCCGCCTTTTGATATCGGTGTACTGCTGCATGCATTACTCCCGCCTGTGAAACCGGTGCATTTCCCAACCGGGCATTTCCCTGCAGTAATTTCGGTCTCTGCGCTTCCTTTTCGCAGCCCTGAATCATACAAGAAATTCCCAGTCCTTTAGCCGCAGAAACCGGAAACACCGGAATATTTAATTCATGGGAAAGCTGGCTGTAATCAATTTGCCGCCCGCAACGCGGTAACTCATCTGCCATATTCAGTGCCAATACCATGGGGCAGCCGATTTCCTGCAACTGTGTTGTCAAATAAAGGCTTCTTTCCAGATTCGTTGCATCCGCAACATTCAGAATCAAATCTGGTTGCTGCTCTGTTACAAACCGTCGGGTAACTTCTTCCTCTGGTGAATAGGGAATCAGCGAATACGTCCCCGGTAAATCGACCACACGGACAGATGAATTTGACTTTAATCGGGCAACCCTCTGTTCCACCGTTGCCCCCGTAAAATTTCCGACCGTTTCTGAGGAGCCCGTGATTCTATTAAATAAGGTGGTTTTTCCGCAATTAGGGTTTCCCGTCAATGCCCAGGTCTGCATTTTTTTTCGATTCTGCTGCAAGCTTCTCCCCCCTTGATTCACTGCGCAGCACAATACCCTCTGCCTGTTCCCTGCGTATTCCAATTCGTGAACCGCGAACCTCAATTTCCAAAGGTCCTCCGAATGGTGCTGCTTTTTTTATTGTAATGGATGCTCCTTCTGTAATTCCCAGGTCAATTAAACGTCGAAGCAATTTTGGGTCGCCTTTCAGTTGGAAAATAAGTCCACTTTCTCCCATCCTTAAATCTGCTGCAGTCTTAGTCAAAATTCTGCTCACCTGTCTTATTCTGTCATTTTTTGTTGTCGAAATCTAGCAATTCACAATTAATTATTGTTTTATTAATATTTAATTCATATTTTGTTATATTATTATTCATATTTGAGGAATGGAAATGCGCTACAATATAAAGGGATAAATTCGTGAAAAAGGGTTGATTTGTTAGTTTTTCGTAATTTATTTTTCACGACATATTCATATATCCCTTTTATAATTGGAATAAAAGGTGAACTGTGAGAATCGAAACAATGGTACATGTGCAGTCTGCTACCATTGCTGCCGGAAGTGCATATCGTGTTTTTTTTACACGAACTGCGCCGAAATAGACAGCAATCGTGTAAAAAGTTGTTTCTGTTGACGCTGCCATTACGGAAGCGATTCTTCCCGGCAGACTATCAGGCCCATATGTTTTCAGTAAATTGTCCAGCAGCGCAATGGAACCGCTCCCCGAAATCGGGCGTAATAATATCATCGGAAAAATTTCCCTTGGAACACCAAGATGCGCTGTAAGAACACTGATTCCCTGCTCCATCAATTCCATCGCACCGGATGCACGCAACATGGTTACTGCGGTAATCAGGCCAACCAGGGAGGGCAAAATGTCCACACTGTTTTGTGCACCCTCCTTTGCTCCCGCTACAAATTCGCTGAATACCGGAACTTTCCGGATCAGGCCAAAAAGCAAAATTAGTGCGACTGCCACCGGCACAACCCACGCGCTTAGTTCTTTCACCCGGTTCTCCTCCTTTGGTACAACCGTACATTTGAAAATCCGTTGAATATCCGTGTCATCAAAATTCCTACAAATAGAGCAGACACGGATGTAATCCATATTGCAGGCATCAGATCAAAAGGTGTTGTACTCCCTGCTGACGCACGCATCATTGCGATGGTTGTTGGAATCAGCTGAATGGATGCGGTATTCATTACCACAAACGTAACCATATCATCTGTCGCTGTTTCCGGATTACCGGAACGTTTTGCAAGCTCTTTCATTGCTGCAATACCAAAAGGCGTGGCGGCATTCCCCATTCCGAGCAAATTGGCTGAAACATTCATGCTAATGGCTTTCGCTGCATCGCTGTCCGGCTCTAATCCGGGAAATAGGAGATGCATTATAGGCGAAAACGATTTTGCCAGTTTTTTTGTCAATCCCGCACGATCTGCGATTTTCATTAAACCGCTCCAAAGACACATTGCTCCCGCAAGTGAAATCACCAAAGTCACTGCACTGCCCGCACCCGAAAACATTGCAGTGGTAACTTCGTTGACTCTTCCGGTTGCCATGGCACAAATGATGCTGACCAGCATGATGCCAGCCCAAACATAATTCATCATATACAGCGACCATTCCTTTCGTTTCTGCTTCATTATTATGCTTGTGCCTCTCCGGTATGCTTTTTTTATGATATTTTGTCGTACTTTTTACAGTACGTCCAAATATATGACTGCAATCATTTTGAAAGGAAGATGTACTTATGAAATCCATTGGCATTGTCAGAAAGATCGACGCTGTCGGTCGTATCGTTCTCCCGATCGAACTTCGCAAGACCATGAATATTACGGATGATTCTTCTCTGGAGATCTTCGTTGACGACGACAAAATCGTGTTGAAGAAGTATCAGCCTGCTTGCATTTTCTGCAACGAGGACGACAACGTAGTTCTTTACAAAGGCAAAAACATCTGCAAGAACTGCATCGATGCTCTGGTAAAATCGCTGTAATTATGTCTGAAAAGGTTTGGCCGCTGTGGGAAAACATTCCCCCGGCGGTAGCTTTTTTTACAGCAAAAATCCCGGTTGACATTCTGTGATATGTACCTCCAATACTGGCTGTCCAGTATTGGAGGTACATATCACGGTCAACCGGGATTTTATTTTGTATCCGGACGCAAAACATTCGTACACAATTTATTTTCGCTTCAGTTGATAGTGTATGCCGGATCATACGTAATGAGGCGTTCGTAAAGTTCCTTTGCACGCGCGCGATAGGCATCATACGCCGCATGCACACGATTAAGCGGCGCATTGGTACCTTCTCCCTCTGCTTCTGATCCCGCATAGTCAGCTTCTACCTGTTGTTCCCATGCTGCCTGCTCTGCGGAAAAGGAACTGCTATTCTGCATAACACGTTTGAGCCGTGTCACTTCCTTCGCAATCTCTGTTTTCCATGCGTTCAGACCGGTCTCGTAGGCATTCAGAAGTTGGGCGGTATTCCCGGCTGCTCCAACTGCCTGTTCCAGTGCTGCGTCGATCGGATTATCATCAAATGCTCCTGCATCTGCAGAACCTGTTACGGCAGATGAGACGTCATCGGAAGAAGAATTTTCTGAAGAAACGGTGTCTCCACCGGAAGAAGCCAAATCTGCGGAAGAAAAACTTGAAGAATCGGGGGACACCTCGGTCTGCGAAGAAGCATCTGCGGGCACTTGTGACGCGGTTTTATTCAGCAAAAGGCAGGTGCAAAGGGTCAAAATTGCAACTGCCGCGGCAATGCAGGAAATAATTACATAAAAACGGCCATGAGTCTCCGGCGTATAACGATTTTCGGAAAACTTGGATGGTTGCGGTGCACGGCTGTATTTTCCCTGCGACACTTATCGTCGCCTCCTTGCTGAAAATATTTTTTCTCGGCTATCTCAGCCCTTGAGAGCATCATCGGCAAACAAACGGTTCATGGTTTGTTCGTCAGCAATTCCTGTCTCTTCAAGTCCAACCCGTTTCTGAAACTCCTGCACCGTCGCCTTTGTCCAATAACCGTAAAATCCATCTCCCGGCGCCTGCATATATCCAAGTTCAATCAAACGTTCCTGCAGCGCCAGAATATCCGCCCGGGTAGAGCTGCTGTCCACCTTTGTGGGGCGCTGTGCCTGCGATTCGCTGCCCGAAGAGGATTCCTCGGAAGACGTAGCAGAGAGCAAACCCTCCGTCTTGAGCTGGGGATACATCGTTCCCGCCAGTTCAATTACGCCATCCAACATTGAAGAACCTTGATTTTCCATCAAATTGCGATCAATTTCATAAATTTTGCCCTCTGTGACCGCTTTAAGCGAAGAAAAACTTTCATTTTTTACCAAACTGTCCTTCAGACCTTTTGCGCAAAAAATATAGTCAGGGTTGGCTGTAGCAAGCTCGTCCGTGGAAAGAGTACCGCCGTCAGCAGCAATGTTCGCTGCACCGGCATATTCCAGCAATTTTCCGGTCATTGTTTCATCTGCAGCAAATTCACCGGATTCGTTCAACACATATCCCGCCGTAACGGTTGTTCCATCCTGCGGAATAAGTCGGTGCACATCGTCCAAAGAGGAAAGCAAACTGGTTACACGGCGAAGTGCTGCTGAATAGCCGGTCTTCGCGCCACCCAACGCACTACCCACAGAAGTAAACAGGGTTGTTAATTCCTCACGCGTAGTCGCTTTTGCAAAGACCATCACCTGAATGCCCTCATCAGAAAAAACTTTTGCAAGATCTTCCGATGGTTGCGTTTCCGTTAAAACCATCTGAATACCTGCTGTTTTCAACGCATCCACATTGGGTGCCTCTGCGCTTCCCACCGAAGGCAGGAGCGAAAGATCCCCTGCAGTGCAATCATCGCTGCGCGCTGCAAGCTTAAGTTCATAAACGGAGCCCAGGCTCGTTACAATATCGGCCAAAGACGGCGAAAGTACTGCAACCTTGGTCGGGCTTTCCTTCACCGTGATCTCATTAATCAAAACTGGATAGTCGTATTCCGCTGCACCTGATTCGGTGTTGGCCGGTTTGGGAGAACAGGCGGAAAAGATCATCATTGCGCCCAAACAAATTGCTGCAGCACGCATCATCCCACGGCAGAGCAAAGATACCGGTCTTTTTTTCATTTTGAACCTCCGTTTCTGTGATTGCTCCGGAAGAAATGTTCCGCACGAAATCCGGAACATTTTCGTGCGGCAAAATTATCTTTTCATAACTTTTATTATTTTACCACAGTCCGCAACAAACGGCAACCGGAAAATCCTTTCGGGCGCACAGACAGGTACAACGAATAAAATCCCCGTCTTTACCTTTACATTTCTGTCAAAGTAAAAAACGAGGATGGTTCCTATTATTTTGCTCAATGTAACACCGGTTGGTTATGCCTCGCCCATGACCTTGACGAGCACAGCCTTTTGCGCATGAAGGCGATTTTCGGCTTCTTCAAAAATTTCATCGGCATGTGCTTCAAACACTTCCGCCGTAATTTCTTCGCCACGATGAGCAGGCAGGCAATGCTGCACCATTGCATCACTGTTAGCCCGTTCCAGCAGCGCATCGTTAATCTGATATCCGGCAAAGGCTTTGGCGCGTTTTGCGCTTTCGGCTTCTTCGCCCATGGAAGTCCACACATCCGTAATCAACACATCGGCGCCTTCTGCAGCCTCTTCCGGCGTGCGGAACATGGAAAATCCACCGTTTTGTTTTGCAAAATCGAGCACACGGGAATCCGGCTCATAGCCCTCCGGGCATGCAACCGAAACGGTCATTCCGGTCTTGAGTCCGCCGACAATCAGCGAGTTCATCATGTTGTTGCCGTCACCGATAAAGCACATTTTCAGTCCTTCCAGTTTGCCCTTTTCCTCACGAATCGTCATCAGATCGGCAAGCACCTGGCACGGATGGCAGAAATCTGTAAGGCCGTTGACAATCGGGATGGTGCCGTGGGCGGCAAGATCCTCAACCTCCTGCTGTGCAAAGGTGCGGATCATAATTCCGTCCAAGTACCGGGAAAGCACACGCGCAGTGTCCTCTACCGGTTCTCCGCGGCCGATCTGCATATCGTGCGCAGAAAGATAAAGCGGAGTTCCGCCGAGCTGCGTCATGCCGACTTCGAACGAAACACGCGTGCGGGTGGATGCCTTTTGAAAAATCATCCCCAACGTTTTTCCCTCCAGCAATTTGTGAGAGATTCCGTGGCGGTTCTGATATTTCAGCCGGTCTGCCAGATTGAGAATATCTGTAATTTCCTCCGTTGAGCAATCGAGCAGTTTTAAAAGATGTTTCATGTTTATAATCTTTCCTTTCCATCAACCCGCAAACTTCTTTGGCGGCCTCGCCTTGCTGAATGTCATTCTGCGAGCACTTTTTTAAGAATTGCAAGCCCTTCGTTGAGCTCATCATATGTAATGGTAAGCGGCGGCAAAAAGCGCATAGACGTTTTTGCTGTCAGGATAAACAGCCCTTCTTCCACGCAGCGTGCGCAGACGTGCTTGGCTGTTTTTGTTTTCAACTCTGCACCAAGCATCATTCCCAAGCCGCGGACGCTTTGCACTTCATCCATTTTCAGCAGCTCAGATTTGAGATATTCACCTTTCTTCTTTACTTCATCAAGAAAACCAGGTGCGCTCAGGCGATTGAGGACTTCCGTTCCTCCCGCACAGACTACCGGGTTGCCGCCGAACGTGGAACCATGTGTTCCCAGCACCAACACCTGCTCCAAGCCCTCGCGGCACATGCAGGCACCAATCGGCAGTCCGCCGCCAAGCCCCTTTGCCGAGGTCAGAACATCCGGTTGAACACCATACTGTTCACAGCAATAAAACGTACCGCTTCTGCCCACGCCTGTCTGAACCTCATCACCAAGCAAAAGCAGATCATGTTCGCGGCAAAACAGCGCAAGCTCTTTCACAAATCCCGGTTCCAACGGCAAAACGCCGCCTTCCCCCTGAATAAATTCCACCATTACGGCACAAACGGTATCATCGTACTGTTCGCGAATGCTCTCCATGTGATTTGCTTGTGCAAAGCGAAAACCTTCGGTAAACGGGAAGAAATAGTTGTGAAATTCGTCTTGTCCGGTTGCGGAAAGCGTGGTAACCGTCCGTCCATGAAAAGAATTTTTCAATGTAATAATTGTGGAGCGTTCTTTTTTTCCGTAAGTATCAAAGCTGTATTTGCGGGCAACTTTCAGTGCACATTCGTTGGCTTCTGCACCGGAATTGCAGAGAAACACCTTTGAATAGCCGGAAATCTCCATCAGCTTCTGGGCAAACAGTGCCGAAGCCGGTGTATAAAAGTAATTGGAAACATGCTGCACACAAGCAAGCTGCGCTTCTACCGCTTTTACCCAACCCTCGTCGCAATAACCAAGCGAATTCGTTCCGATTCCACTGCCGAAATCGATATATTTTTTTCCATCAGCATCCCAAGCACAGGCTCCCTTTGCATGATCGATCACCACCGGAAACCGTCCATAAGTGTGCATAACATTCTCATCATGAATTTTGATATATTCCTGATTATTCAATGAAAACAGTCCTTTCTGCTTTATCCGCAGTAAACAACGGGATTGGCTGCCAATGCCGGCACCGTAAGATCTGCGGAATGCGGCACGTTCTTTGCGTACCAGTCCTTAAACGAAAATGCGAAAAATACGCGTCCTTTAATCTGGTTCACCGGAAGATAGGGATCTTGCCAATACCGAGCATCTGCAGAATCTTCGCGATTATCGCCAAACACCAGCACACATCCTTCCGGCACGGTAAACGTATCTCCCGCAGAATTCGGATATGTTTTTCCAACCGCATATGCCGATTCATCCTGTTTAACCCCATTGAGGTAAACATCGCCGTCCTTGAGCAGCACGGTATCTCCCGCAATCGCTATCACACGCTTCACCAGCAAGCTGGAGCTGCTTTGATCGGTTTCGAACACGATGACGTCGCCTCTTTGCGGTGTGGATCGATCGTAAGCGCGTCGGTTCGCCAGAATAAACGAATTCGGCTGCAAAAGCGGCTTCATAGAACCAGTTGGCACAATCGCATACAGAATGAAAAGCTGGTTAATCAATAAAATCACTGCACAGCAAATGACTGCCGGGCGGAAAAAAAGCCAGATCTGCTTTCCGATGCTTTCCTTTTTTTCTTCCTGCGGCGGCTGTGCTGCTTCATCGTCTTCCGATGCAGTCTGCTCTTGCGGCGCAGACTCCTCCTCCGGTTCTGCAGACTCACTCATACGCGCCCGCAGTTCCTCCAGGCTTTCATTTTCCGGAAATTCCTCCGGCTGTTTGCTGGAACCGGTCATGCAATCCCTCGTTTCTTATGATTAATAAATCATGGTACCAATGCCTTCGTCTGTAAACGCTTCAATTAAAATAGAATGCGGGATTCTGCCGTCGATGATATGTGCACGGTTAACGCCACGCTGAACGGCATCCACGCAGCATTCCATTTTTGGAATCATGCCGCCGCTGATAATTCCCTCACGCTTAAGCTTTGGTACTTCACTGGCGTTGACAACCGGAATCAGGGAATCCTCATCATCCTTGTCACGCAGCAGCCCGCGGATATCCGTCATCAGAATCAGCTTGGTGGCATGCAGCTCTGCTGCAATTCTTGCGGCAGCAATATCTGCATTGATATTGTAGGTTTCCCCGTTTTCGCCTCCGGCAACCGTAGCAATAACCGGAACATAGCCTTTATTGATTACATCAATAATCGGTTGCGGATTGACTGCAGAAATATCTCCCACCAAACCAACATCATCCGCTGCGCAAAGCTTCTGTGCACGAAGCATCCCGCCATCAAGTCCGCAAAGACCGACTGCATTGCCGTTGTGCATTTGCAGCAGCTGAACAAGATCTTTGTTCACTTTTCCGCAAAGCACCATCTGCACAATATCCATTGTTTCCTGATCCGTATAACGCAGACCATTCACAAAGTGGCTTTCCTTACCCACTTTTTTGAGCATCGCGCTGATTTCGGGACCACCGCCATGCACCAACACCACGTTGATTCCCACAATTGAGAGCAACACAATATCGCTCATGACGGCACTTTTGAGCTCCTCGTCGACCATTGCATTGCCGCCATATTTGACAACGATCGTTTTGCCGGCGTAGCGCTGAATATATGGAAGTGCCTGCACCAACACACGGGCACGTTCTGCCGTGGAAATATTCATTTTGCAATCAGCCTTTCCTTATGTAATACAAAATTCTTTCTTATCCTAACGAGTTCCATATTACGTTCGGTAATCGCCGTTAATCTTTACATAATCGTAAGTAAGATCGCAGCCGTAAGCCTCTGCCGATGCAGAGCCGTCTTGCAGCGTAATTTGAATCAGAATCTCATCCTCGCTGAGAACGGTTTTGGCAATCTCCTCGCTAAAGTCGATACCTGCGCCGTGTTCGCACACCCGCACACTGCCCGCCTTGGAAACAAAGCTGACTGCAACCGTGTGCACATCAAGATCGGCACCCGAATAGCCCAATGCGCAAAGCACACGACCCCAGTTTGCATCTGAGCCGAACATGGCTGCCTTGAGTAAGCTGGAGCAAATCACGGATTTTGCTGCTTTTTTGGCATCTGTTACGGTTTTTGCACCACTGACGTGGCAAACCAGCAGCTTGGTGGCTCCTTCGCCATCCTTTGCAATCCGACGGCAAATCTCACTGCAAAGCGTATGCAGCGCCTGGCAGAAAATTTCGTAATCCTCGCCCTCGCCGGTAATTTCCTGATTACCTGCCAATCCTGATGCCAACAATGCCACCATATCGTTGGTGGAGGTATCACCATCCACGCTCACCATATTAAAGGTGTCGCCGATGACGCGGGTCAGAGCTTTTTGAATCATCTCACCGGAAATGGCTGCATCGGTTGTCAAAAAACTGAGCATCGTCGCCATGTTCGGATGAATCATGCCCGAACCCTTTGCGATACCGCCCATGCGGCAGGTTTTTCCGTTCAGCGTAAATTCGCAGGCAGTTTCCTTGATGACGGTATCCGTTGTGATAATTGCCTCGGCAGCATGCGTGCTCCCTGTTTCGCTCAGCTCCGCCACCAGCTGGTCTGCACCGTTTTCAATCGGTTCAATCGGCAGAATCTGACCGATAACACCGGTGGAGGCAACAACAATGTTTTCCGGCTGGAGCGAAAGACGCTTTGCAATCAGCTCTGCCATCATTTCCGCCTTTTGTTCTCCGTCGGCATTGCAGGTGTTAGCATTTCCGCTGTTGCAGATAATCGCCTGTGCAACGTGATTTTCAAGATGGCGGCGGGTTACGGTATTCGGCGCGCCGCAAACAAGGTTTTGGGTATGCACGGCAGCAGCGGTGCACGGTGTTTTGCTGTAAATCAGCGCAAGATCGCGCTTTTCTTTATTTTTGCGGATGCCGCAGTGAATGCCGGAAGCCAAAAAACCGGCAGGAGCGGTCACGCCGCCCGATATCTTCTGAATCTGCATCATATGACAGTCCCTTCTGATTAAAATGCCGGCGGCATGGAAAGCAAACCGGTTGTTTCCGGCAGACCAAACACCAGATTCATGTTCTGAATCGCCTGTCCGGCGGCGCCCTTGACCATATTATCAATTGCAGAAACCGCAATCAGAAGTCCGGCGCGCAGGTCAATATGTAACGATATATCGCAGTAATTGGAGTACTTTACGTTTTTAATGTTTGCGATGCCGCCCTTTGGCAGCAGACGGACAAAGGGTTCCTCCTGATAAAATTGCTCATATGCACGGCGAAGATCGCCTTCGTCTGCACCGGGCTTCAGCCGGGCATAGCAGGTGGCAAGGATTCCGCGGTTCACCGGCAGAAGATGCGGCACAAAGGTGATGGTTATGTCCGATCCGGAAAGCGTGGAAAGTGTCTGCTCAATTTCCGGCGTATGGCGGTGCGTTGCAATCTTATATGGGGCAAAGCCCTCGTTCAGCTCTGCATAATGCGTGTTTTGCGAAAGACCTCTTCCCGCTCCGGTTACACCGCTTTTGCAATCGGCAATAATGCCGCCAAGCTCCACAAAGCCGCCCTTAATTGCAGGAGCCAGTGCGAGCGGAACTGCCGTGGTATAGCATCCGGGGTTTGCAATCAGCTTTTTGCCCGCAATCTCACTGCGGAAGAACTCCGGCAAGCCGTAAACCGCCTGCTCGTGCAGCTTTGCGTCCAAAAATGTTCCGCCGTACCATTCATGGTACGCTTCCTCGCTTTTTAAACGGAAATCTGCGCCCATGTCGATCAGCACCTTGCCCGCTGCAATGCACTGCGCGGCAATTTCCTGCGAAAGTCCATGCGGAAGAGCTGCAAACACCACGTCGGATTTTTCAATCACTTCTTCCGCCGAGCCGCATTCCAGATCACATAGATTGCGGTACATCGGGTAGACCTCGCTGATAGGCTTTCCTTCAAACGAAACGGAACTGAGCGCGGAAAGCTCTGCTTCGGGGTGCAGCGCAATCAGCCGCACCAGCTCTGCGCCAACATAGCCGGTTGCACCGACGATTCCTGCCTTAATCATATCAAATTCATCCTTTCACCGCAAGCACCGGCGGGAAATTATTCTTTGTCCAAAAGTGCGCAGACACGCTTTGCCTGTGCACGAACATTTTCCGGCGCAGGACCGCCCAGCACCTTTCGTCCCTCCACACAGCGTTCCAGTGAAATTGCATCAAATACACCCTCGTCAAATTCGGAACAAACCGCCTGATATTCGGAAAGGGGCAGCGTTTCCAGCGTAAGCCCCAGTTCGATGCACTTTGCAACCAGATTGCCGGTCGCCTTGTATGCATCGCGGAAGGCAATTCCCTTTGTCACAAGGTAATCGGCACAGTCTGTTGCGTTGATGAAGCCGCCTGCTGCCGCCTTTCGCATATTCTGCGGCAAAACCGTCATCGTTTGCAGCATCGGAATAAACGCGGTCAGGCAGAGATGAACCGTATCGAATGCATCGAAAATTGCTTCCTTGTCCTCCTGCATATCCTTATTATACGCAAGCGGCAAGCCCTTGAGCATGGTGAGCAGCGTCATCAGGTCACCGAACACACGGCCGGATTTGCCGCGAATCAGCTCGGTAATATCGGGATTTTTCTTTTGGGGCATAATGCTCGAGCCAGTGGAATAGGCATCGTCAAGCTCAATAAATTTAAATTCCCATGAGCACCAGAGAATAATCTCCTCTGAAAAACGGGACAGATGCACCATCACAAGCGAAATCGCAGCGGCAAGCTCCACGCAGAAATCGCGGTCGGCAACCCCATCCAGGCTGTTTTGGGAAACAGCGGAAAAACCCAACAGTTCTGCCGTACGCTCGCGGTTGAGCGGATAGGTGGTTCCGGCAAGAGCGCAGGAACCAAGCGGCAGCACATCCATCCGTTTTGCCGCATCGGACAGTCTGCCAAGGTCGCGCTGAAACATTTCGGCATACGCCATGAGGTGATGTCCGAAGGTAATGGGCTGTGCACGCTGAAGATGCGTATAGCCCGGCATAACCGTGTCGGCATATTTTTCCGCCTGGTCGCAGAGTGTTCCAATCAAATCGGTCAGCTGGCTGTGCAAATCTGCCGCCTGCGTTTTCAGATTCATGCGCAAATCGAGTGCAACCTGATCATTCCGGCTGCGGGCGGTGTGCAGGCGTTTTCCCGCCTGACCGATGCGTGCGGTAAGTTCTCCCTCCACAAAGGTGTGAATGTCCTCGGCATTCGGGTCAATTTGCAGCGCTCCGGATTCCAGATCGGCAAGAATACCGTTAAGTCCTTCACAGATTGCCGTTTTATCCGCCCCGGAAATGATGCCGCATTCACAAAGCATCGTTGCATGTGCAATGCTTCCGGTAATATCTTCCTTCGCCATCCTGCAGTCAAACGAAATGGAAGAATTAAAATCATTGGTGGTCTTTGCCACTTCCTTGCTGAATCGTCCTGTCCAGAGCTTCAAGGCGCACCCTCCTGCTTCAAAATAAAATCGTCATAGGAACAGCAAACCCTGCCGAAACCAAGATTCCGGCAGGTGCTGAATATTTATTCGGAATCCGAAAGCGGATTATCTTCCCTGTTTCTTTGCGCGCACTTTAATCGGCAGACCGAACAGATTGATGAATCCGGCAGAGTCCTTCTGGTTGTAATCTTCATCCTCACCAAAAGAGGCGGTCTGCTCGTCATAGAGCGAATACGGAGAAGTAACGCCTGCATTGATGATGTTGCCCTTGTAAAGCTTGAGTTTCACATCGCCGGTAACGGTTTCCTCCAGCTTGTCTGCAAATGCGTCCATTGCTTCGCGCAGCGGGGTGAACCACTGACCGTTATAAACGATATCTGCATATTTCTGCGCCATCATCGCTTTGTAATGAGCGCTTTCCTTATCCAGCGTCAGGGTTTCGAGCACAGCGATTGCGTGGTACAGAATTGCACCGCCGGGGGTCTCGTAAACGCCGCGGCTCTTCATGCCGACAAGGCGGTTTTCCACGATATCCAGCAAACCGATGCCGTTTGCGCCGCCAACCTGATTCAAGGTCTCAACCATCTCCACTGCGCCGAGCTCTTTGCCGTCAATCGCGGTAGGAACACCCTTCTCAAAGTGAATCGTCACATAAGTAGGCTCGTCCGGAGCTTGCTCGGGCGCAACACCCATCTCCAAAAAGCCGGGTTTGCTGTACTGCGGCTCGTTTGCCGGGCTCTCCAAATCCATACCCTCGTGGGAAAGATGCCACAGGTTTTTGTCCTTGGAGTAGTTGGTTTCGCGATTGATTTTCAGCGGAATGTTGTGTGCCTCCGCGTAATCAATTTCTTCGTCACGGCTCTTGATATCCCATTCACGCCACGGGGCGATGATGGTCATATCCGGGCAGAATGCCTTGAGGGTCAGCTCAAAACGTACCTGATCGTTGCCCTTACCGGTGCAGCCGTGGCAGATAGCGTCAGCGCCTTCCTTGATGGCGATATCGGCAAGTGCCTTTGCAATGCAGGGCCGCGCAAAGCTGGTACCCAGCAGATACTGCTCATATTTTGCGCCAAATTTAAGCGTCGGGAAAATATAGTTTTCCACAAAATCTTTTTTGAGATCCATCACATAAAGCTTGGAAGCGCCGGTACGAATTGCTTTTTCCTCCAGGCCGTCGAGTTCTGTGCCCTGACCCACATCACCGGAAACCGCGATTACTTCGCAGTTATCATAATTTTCTTTCAACCACGGAATGATAATAGAAGTATCAAGTCCGCCGGAATATGCCAGAACAACCTTTTTAATCTTCTTTTCTGCCATGAGGTTCTCATCCTTTCTTCGCCCTATGGGGCGTGCAAAATCCGAATCATTTTTGCGATGTTCTTATTATAGCATGTGTTGCGCGAATTTCAAGTGTATATTTGCATATTTATGCATATTATTGCATCTTTGTAACCTTATCCAAAACTTATTCTCTGCAAACGGCGGGGTTTGGCGGTTTTCGTTGCGCGTGAATATAAACACTGCAAAGCATCTTTTCCTTTCAACTGAAATATGATAGAATAGAACCGTATTGAGATCATTTCAGCTGTAATCCAAAGACGCGTCAATCGAAAGGAGCAAATATAAAATGCAGATTGTTCACGCAAGGATGGAGCATCTTTCTGATGCCGCGGAATTGGCATTGCTGCTTTGGCCGGCACATACTTTTGATGAACTTGCAAACGAAATGTGCGGATTAATTAACTCTGCACAAAACGCGGTGTTTCTGGCATATCATGAAGATCGGGCAATTGCATTTGTGCAGTGCAGCCTGCGGTACGACTATGTGGAGGGCAGCGAAAGCAGTCCGGTCGGGTATTTAGAAGGCATCTTCGTTCGTGATGAATTTCGCGGGCAGGGGGTTGCCTCCGCGCTGCTTGAGCACAGCATGAACTGGAGCCGTGAGCAGGGGTGTATCGAATTTGCAAGCGATTGTGAATTAAGCAATCAACAAAGTCTGCAATTTCATCTGCACAGCGGCTTTGCAGAGGCCAACCGCATCATTTGTTTTATACGTAAGCTTTAAAAGCTTTGAATTCAATACGTTGATTCAAAATTTCATATAAAAGAATTCACTAAGGAAAGGTTGAACACATGATGGCATTTACAGAAATCGACATTCGCAAATATTGCGAAGAATCTTCACTTTCACTGATCGGAGACCAGTGGGCATTGCTTTCTGCCGGAGATGAGTCCGGTTGGAACACCATGACTGTCAGCTGGGGACAAATGGGTGTGCTCTGGAACAAAAATGTTGCTACCGTTTACGTTCGCCCCCAACGCAACACCTTAAAATTCATCGAAGAGCATGAACATTTTTCGCTCAGCTTCTTCCCTTCGCAATACCGCCCCGCTCTTTCATTTTGCGGAGCACATTCCGGCCGCGACTGCGATAAAGCAAAAGAAACCGGCTTAACACCGGTGTTTGGCAAAGATTCTGTCTGGTTTGAAGAGGCAAAACTGGTGCTTGTTTGCCGCAAGCTCTATCGTCAGCCCCTGTTGCCTGAATGCTTCTTAGATCAGGAACCGGATCAAAAAAATTACCCAAACAAAGATTATCACATTTGCTTCATCGGCGAAATTACAACGGCACTCAAAAAATAACTATATTTGCACCGCAAAGCAAAAACCTCAGAATCACTTGTAAAAGCATGATTCTGAGGTTTTATTCAGTTGGATTGAAACCGTTCTTTCATACTCTCGTGCAAATCATGGAAAACGCAAAATCAGCCTCCGTCTGCTGCACTCACGGTCTCTGTGCTTTGCTCTTCAGCCGTGCTTTGGGCCGCGGATGCCGTCTCTGCTGCCTTTGCCGCATCATCGGCAGCCTTTTGCTCTGCAGTGGAAATATAATTGCTGAACCATTTGGTTGAAATCTCATCCAAAACGCCATCCCGCTTCATGGTGGAAAGTGCATCCTGCACTTTTTTCAGCAATGCATTGCTTCCCCTGCTGAAGGCAAGAACATAATTTTCCGAACCAAGCGTTTCCGGGGTTTTATTTTCATTCAATAATGCACGCAAATCGGCACCTGTCTTGATATAATGGCGAACCTGTGTCTCACTGACCGCAGCGGAATCAATTTCCCCGTTCAGAAGCGCCTTAATCACTGCATCTTCCGTTGCATATTCTTTGATTTCAGCCAGTGCCGCACGGAAGGTTTCGGAATTATCCAGCGCTTTTTTCGCGGCACTGCCGGAAGCAACACCCAGCTTTTTCCCCGCAAGATCAGCAAGATTGTCGGCATCGCTGGTGCTTGCCACCACAAATAACTGACGTGAGGTCAGGTACGTTTCCGAAAGAGTCAGCGTTTCGTTTCCTTCGGAAGTATACACATATCCGGAACTGACACAATCCACGGTACCGGAGGAAAGCGCGCTTGCCGCATCCTGTCCGTCGATTGAAACAAAACTAACCGACAAATTCAACCGCGAAGCAATCTGTGTCAGCAGGTCAATATCAAACCCTTCAAATCCATCGGCGGTTGGAGACACCAACGGTGCATGATTGGTATAAACGCCTACCACCAATTGTTTTTTTTGCGATATCTTATTCCAGGAGGGATCTGAAACCACGGATTCTGTTCCTGACTTTCCTTTGCATGAAACCATTGCAAAACAGAAAAGCAGTACCAGCAACACTGCTGTGACTCGTTTCATTTAAACATTCATTCCTTTCCTGCAACCAATCACTATTCCTGCCGAGGCAGGAATAGCTGAAAGTTTAGCAGAAGGATTTCTACGATCATTACACAAAATGTTTTCTTCTGCCAGCATGATACGGATTCCAAATTAGAAACGGGATTAAAAATCAGAAAAGTTCGGATTTATACGGCTTTTTCAGAAATTTTTATTCACCGTTTCAATTGAAATTAGTATTAGTATCCTCAAACAGTAAGCTATTTATTTATCACGGAAGAACTCATCCCAATCCTCCGAATCCGTTGGTTTCGGCGGTTCTTCTGTCGATTGTGATTCATCCGGCGGCAATTGTTGCGAATCCTGCGGTTCTGCTCCATGGCGTGCTTCTCCCATTGCATCCTTTGTGCGGGGAATAATCCATTGCTTTAAAATTCCCTTGGTGTAAAGAATATCACACACAACAAAGGCTGCCCCCAGCACACCCAACACGATTAAGATAATGGCAACGGGCATCATCCAGCGCCCACCTTCATCAGTGCCTTCAAACACAGCTGCACTGGAGGTTTCTTCAGAAGATGCATCCTCCGAAGAGATGTCATCATCCGATGAGGAACCGTCCGTTGCTTGCCAGGAATCCAGCTCCGACGGCGTGGAAGCATCCGAAACACCGTCTATGTTCCAGTCCACCGTAGACTGCACCGGCTTGGAATGTGCAGAAGAAGTTCCGGATTCTGCTTTGGCAGGCTCAC
Source organism: uncultured bacterium (assembly GCA_934875675.1). Taxonomy (GTDB): domain Bacteria; phylum Bacillota; class Clostridia; order Oscillospirales; family Acutalibacteraceae; genus CAKXIK01. The sequence goes on along the minus strand of CAKXIK010000021.1, from coordinate 24,421 downwards.
GATAAACATTAATGTAATAATAAACCGACTGACCGCCTGTTTCTGCAATTGCTATTTTAGCATATTTATTATTTGTCCCTTCCGCAAGCCCTTGCTGAAGGTATTCAATCTGTGGCGTTGCACGGTTTGAATCTGCCTTAATAGAAATGGAAGTAATTCCATTTGGCACGGTTCCGCTGATTTGATAACCACTGAGCTTAAAATAGGAGGTGATATCATCTCCGCCAGCTCCGTCGTAAACCCAAAATCGTGTTAACTTTAATTCTTCCTTGGAAGAAGATGTATTGTCAGAAGGCACCGAATCAGGCTTGGAAGTGTTTGAATTGGAAGAAGTGTGGGAAGAGGCTTGGGAAGAGACCGATGAGGAAGATTCCGGCTCCTTGGATGCGACGCTGGATGTCTGGGAAGCTGTTTCAGATGACGAAGATACGGTTTCAGTGGCAAATGCCGCCGGAGCGGTTAATAAAAAAGCTGCGAGGAGCAGCAGAGAAAGAATCCATTTTTGATTCCGTCTGTGCATGGACAACCATCCTTTCCATTCCGGGCGGGCATCTCCCGCTTGCCGGCAGTTGGGTTCTTTTTCCAAAACCATGGAAAAGGAATCTAACATGAACTGATTCAGTATACCATAAATCGACTCAAGAAGACAACCAAAAATTTGTTAATTTTTTTCATACCTTTCATTTTCAGAACTTTTTAATTTTTTCTTTGCCCCACAAAAATAGTCTGTCGAAATGAAGCAAAGCCATAAAAGCTTGTCCCATGTATACGCTTTTATGGCTTTAAACTGAACCTATTCTGCTTAATGGAACCCACATTTTCCCAGGCGCACAAATGAATCTAAATTAATGATGTTTGGGATGATTCACCTGCGGATCGGCAAGCTCTGTCAAGCGCTTTTCATACGCCTCTTGTTCAAACGGAAGTACAATGTTTTCTGCTCCGGGACAAAGAACCGCAAGCAATCTGGCCGCAAACGGCGGATTCAAGGCAAGAATCGGTCCAAGTAAATACGTCGCATAAAAATTGCCGATGTGCGTACCCTCCAGAACACTTTGGGGATTGAGGCCCGTACCGGTTTTCATCGTCAAAAACGGTACCGGTGTTTCGCCAAAGCTGTGGCTCAGTTGATTTTTAAATCCGGTTACCTGAATTCCGTCGAATTCGCCGACACAAAGTTCGTTAAAACGCAGTCTGGAAAACCGTTCGGCAGTTGTGTTCCAGAAGCCAAGTGCGTTGAATTCCGTTTTTTCCTTGTCTGCACGGATAATTTTCTGACCGAACAGTTCAAAGGCATTACCGGTAGCAAGCGTGATCAATTCACTGCCCATGCGTGCCTGCAGAGCATCGCGGTATGGACGGAGCGCTTCCAATTCCAATTCCTGCTGACGCTCCGTACACGGCCCGATATAGAGAAAGCCAACATCTTCACGGGAGGCAAACGCCGGCTCATCAAACAGCGAGGTCTCAATCCATTCCACCTCTGCACCGGCAAGCTCCAGCTTTTTTCGCAGATAGAGAAGGTTTCCCCGGTCGCCATACAAATTATTGAACTCGGGATAAAGCACTTCTACAACAACTTTGCTCATTGTGCCGCACCTTCTTTCTCGGAAAAATGGGAAACAAGAATGTTTTTCAGCTTTGCTGCAATCGGCATGGCATAAAGCTCAAAATAAATCGCAACTGTGCCGCAGGTGCAAACCGTCTCCGGCAGCTCACGCGCGAGCTCTTCATAATCGGGATAAAGACGGAGCTTTTTTTCGTCCACCCCTGCCAGAATCAGACGCAGCGCAAGATCGCTGCAGCGGGTTCCGCCAATATAGACGGTTCCAACATCCTGCGCGGTAAGCGACGCAAAATCGGTGTCATACAGCCAGGAGATATCCTCATGTCCATGCACCTTGTCTTTGGAATCCGTAACGATGAGCACCACATCCTTGCGACCCGAAATGTGGTCAAGGTACGCAAGGCTTTGCGAACCGGAAATCGGATTCTGGTTTTTGAACAGCATGGTGACAACCGAAAGCTCACCCGCTCTGATATCCTCAAACCGACCGGTCTGCGCAGAAAGATCGTCTACTCCGCGGGCAACATCCTGCAGGGAAATGCCCGCCAAACGGCAAACGGCAGCGGCAGCCGTTCCGTTAAACACATTGAACAGATTGCCCGCCGCAAAAGGCAGCGTCACGGTGTCCTCGCCATCGTGAAAGCAGAACGTACCGGCATCATAATCAACGTCCGAGGCATAATAGCGGCTTTGCGGCATTGCGAACCCGCAGGACAGGCAATGTGCCGCACCGATATGATGATAATGGTAAAACTCATAGCTCAGTTTGTGGTGGCAGCGCGGGCATGCAGTAATATCACACACCGTGTTGGGACATTCTGCCGTGCTGCGGGAGGTTTTCTCCACCGAATAAAACACGCGCTCGTTTTTGCCGTCGCCAAGCAAACCGGAGATCATGTCATTTCCGTTTAAGAGCAGCGTCGTTTTGGCTGGAAGAAAATCATTGATTTTATCAAAAATAAATTCGCTGTGTCCGTTTCTCTTGATGGAATCGCGGAACAGATTGGTACAAAGCAAATAATCCGGCGTAAAATAGCGGTAAATATATTGGGAAGAACGCTCGTCCACCTCCAGCACCGCAGCATCGCTTTTCACTCTTCCGCCAAGCGTGCAGTTTGCTGCCAGCGCAGTAACAAGCCCTGGTGCCATATTGGAACCTTTTGAATTGTTGACCACCGTTTTGCCGGCCGTGCGCAGAATATGCGTCACCAGATTCGAGGTGCTCGTCTTTCCGTTGGTTCCGGTCACACAGATTACCGTCGGCGGCATCTGAAAACGCGCCAACGCATCAGGACAAAGTTTAAGCATCATAATCCCCGGCGTATTACTGCCGCGTCCTGCTAAAACACGCAATGCCCATTCGGCAAGCTTGCCGATAAGCAGCGCGAAACCAAATCGAATTTTTCCCATTCCATCAGACCCTTTCTGCTTCCGTGCGTCCCGCATCTTTGCGTGCGGCCGCAAATCATTTTAATTCTAAATCACCGGCCGCGTATTGTCAATTTTATCTTGTGCCAAACAATCATTTTTCATGCGCCCTTGCGTCATACGCAAAAAAAAGGTACAATAATAAGAAAAGAATCTTTAAAATTGCCGTCTAACTTTGGCGGCGTGCTGGATAAACAGAAAGGCATGATAAAACGAATATGAAACAAAAACGTGATTACGCGGCACTCTCTGTGACCAAAAAGGCAGAAACTTCGATTGAAAACGGACATCCGTGGGTTTATGACAGTGAAATCTTTGGAGAGCTGAACGCGGGCTGCAAGGATGGCGATTTGGTGGATGTGTTTAACCGTGCAGGCAAATACCTCGGCACCGGATTTTACAATCATCACTCCAAAATCCGTATCCGCCTCATCAGCCGCAGTGCAAACGACCGCTTTGACGATGCCTTTTGGGAGCGCAGACTCCGCTGGGCATGGGATTACCGCAAAACCGTAATGGGACGCGACATTGAAAGCTGCCGGATTATTTTCGGGGAAGCCGATCAGTTCCCTGGGCTGACGGTTGACCGCTTTGGCGAAATTCTGGTAACACAGACCCTTTCCCTCGGCATCGAAGTGCGCAAAAACATTATTTTCCCCCTTCTGGTCAAGATTTTGCGGGAGGACGGGCAGAATATCCGCGCAGTCTATGAACGAAATGATGTTGCCATCCGCGCACACGAGGGGCTGGAGCAAAATAAAGGATTTTTCCCTCTGGAGGGCGAAACACCGCCTTCCACTACCATAACCGTCATCACGGAAAATAATATTCGATATGCGGTGGATTTCGAAAACGGACAGAAAACCGGATTCTTCCTCGATCAGAAATATAACCGTCAGGCGGTCGCCAAGCTTGCCCGCGGCAGAAAAGTGCTCGATTGCTTTACGCATACCGGCTCGTTTGCGCTCAATGCGGCACACGGTGGTGCAGAGCATGTTCACGCGGTGGATATTTCCGCCGATGCCGTTGCTATGGCGCACGAAAATGCAAAGCTCAACGGGCTTGACGACCGCATGAGCTTTGAAGCCGCCAACGTATTTGACCTGCTCCCATCGCTGGAAAAGCAGGGACATCCTTATGACTTTATTATTCTTGACCCACCTGCCTTTACCAAAAGCCGTCAGACGGTGGAAAACGCAATGCGCGGCTATAAGGAAATCAATCTGCGCGCAATGAAGCTCTTGCCGCGCGGCGGATATCTTGGTACCTGCTCCTGCTCCCACTTTGCAACCGAGGAGTTGTTCTGCAAAATGCTGCGCGAGGCTGCTGCGGATGTGGGTGTTTCTCTGCGGCAGATTGAAGTCCGTCAGCAAGCTCCCGATCACCCCATCCTTTGGAATGTGCCTGAAACAAACTACCTGAAGTTCTATTTGTTCCAGATTGTGTGAGCTGTTGCTCTGCTCTGGGTGAAAATAAAGGAGCAATTTTGATGGAATCCCTGTTTTGCTGCCCTGTCTGCGGCAGCACTCTGACCATAACCGAACATGAATACCGCTGTGAAAACAATCACTGCTTTGACCGCGCCGCCAAGGGATATGTAAACCTGCTTCCGGTGAACCGCAAGCACAGTGCAGAGCCCGGCGATGACCCGGAAAGCCTGCGTGCGCGACGTGCATTTCTGCAAACGGAGCATTACCGTCCTTTGGCAGATGCACTCTGCCGAGCGGCAGAATCCTTTTGCACTGCCGGATTTACTGCACTGGACTGCTGCTGCGGTGAAGGTTATTACACACACCGGCTGGCAGATTTGCTGCAAAACAAACAAAACGATGCCCGGCTTGCTGCATTTGACATCTCCCGCGCAGGGGTAAAAATGGCATCTTCACGCAGCGACCCGACCGAATATGCGGTTGCCAGCGTTTTTCATATTCCCGCTGCACAAAACATGTTTGATTTGGCTTTATTGTGCTTCGCTCCGTTCTGCGGATCGGAGCTCGCCCGTGTGCTCAAGCCCGGCGGCACACTGCTCAGTGTCATCCCCGGCGCACGGCATCTTTATACAATGAAAGAGGTTCTTTACCGCGAACCATATGAAAATGACGAACAAGGATTTGATTCCGACTCTTTCCGCCTTTGCGACCGCATCCGTGTTCGCAGCGAAATTCAGCTTTCTCAAACCGAGCTTGGAAACTTGTTTCGGATGACCCCTTATTTTTGCCGCTGCGAAGAAGACGCAAAGCATACCCTTTGCGCACTGACGGGACTCGGAACGGAAATTGATTTTGTGATTCAGGTACTGCAAAAAACATAAAAAACGGAAAGACTATTTTTGAGAGGATTGTTTTGATGATTATCGCTGTTTTTGGTGAGAGCTGCACCGGCAAGTCTACCTTGACTGCAAAGCTGAAGGAAATGCTGTCGGCAGAAGTGTATTCCGGCAAAGATTATCTTCGTCTGGCAAAAAATGAAGCAGACGCGGAAATGAAATTTCGAAATCTTCTCAAAGAAACACAAGCAGCGGACTCCATTCTGATTGACGTAATCAGCGAACCCGAACAGCTCAAATTACTGCCGGCAGGATGCCTCCGTGTGCTGGTAACCGCAGATTTGGAGCAAATTGAAGCGCGCTTTGCAAAGCGAACGGGTGGTGTACTTCCCCCTCCGGTTGCCGCAATGCTGCAACGCAAACACGGTGTTTTTGATGCACAGCCGCACGATTTGCACATTCATACCAGCCAAACCTCACCGGACGAAGCCTGCAAACAAATTCTGCAAACATTGGGGCTTCAATAAAAATCCGTATCCACTATGACTTGACCGAAAGGAGGCATTTCCCATATGATCTTTTATCTTGTCCGCTGCTCCGCCGGCAGCAAAACAAAATTTTTGCTGTTTGACCATCTGGGCGAATGCAGCTTTTCCGCTGAAGAAACCTCTGGATTGCTCACAATTTTATCGCTCCGGCTTTCTCTTCTCAACCGGGAAGGAATTGAACTGTTGAGCATCAGGCGAACCGCAACCCCAACCGGATGGCGCTGCAGCGCACAACGGCACGGCTCCACGGTCATTCAGATCCGGCGCAATACCGATGGTACGGTTGCCTCCATTCGCACACGCGAGGGACATTGGCGTGTTTCCGGGGACCCGCGCACCGGTGAATATGAGCTTTTGGGCAACGGCGAAACGGTTTTGCGGTGCTCGCATTGTCAATCACCGCAGGGACGGGAAGCAACTAAGCTTGAAATCTTTAGCCGCACACATCCTCTTGCTGCACTTGCTGCCGCTGTCATGCTTTCCGACCTGCCAATTCTGCGCACGCCCGTCATTGCACTCAACGGACAATGAGAGGCAAATCGACACCGAGTTAAATGAAGTCAATTCTTGTTTTCCGCACAAAATCAAGCTGCAATTTTGTGGTTTTTAAATAAAAAAACAAAGTAAACATTTCAAAACTTCTGATCGCAAAAGCGCAAAAGATATTTTTTTTCAATGAATTTTGTGGTATACTGAATTGTTGGAATTGTATTGTGTTATGCGGACACAAGTTTTGTACCATAACGGTTTGACGCAGCGTTTCGTCAAGATTCGCCCTCCCAACCGCAGTTTATTTAACTGCAGCCGGGAAGCAGGACAAACCCTTGGCTCACAGAAAGGGAATGGATGTATCAATGGATAAAAGAACAAATTTGCGGAATGTTGCGCTGATTGCTCACGTTGACCACGGCAAAACAACGCTGGTGGATCAGCTGCTGCGCCAGAGCGGTATTTTCCGCGCAAATGAAGCGGTTGCCGAGCGCGTGATGGACTCAAACGATATCGAACGCGAACGCGGCATTACCATCCTTGCAAAAAACACTGCCGTTATGTATAACGACATCAAAATTAACATTGTGGACACTCCCGGCCATGCCGATTTCGGCGGTGAGGTAGAACGCATTCTGATGATGGTGGATGGCGTTCTGCTTTTGGTCGATGCATTTGAAGGCTGTATGCCTCAGACGCGTTTTGTTTTGAAAAAAGCACTTGGTCTTGGCAAAAAACCGGTGGTCGTTGTGAACAAAATCGATCGTCCGGGTGCCCGTCCCGCCGAAGTGGTGGACGAAGTCATCGATCTGTTTATTGAGCTTGGCGCCGATGAAGATCAGCTCGACTTCCCGGTGGTTTATGCCTCGGGTCGTGACGGCTATGCAACCGCCGATATTAATGTGCCGGGCACCGACATGAAGCCGCTGTTCGAGGCGATCGTCAATGATGTTCCCGCTCCTCAGGGCGAACTGAACGGACCGATGCAGATGTTGTTTTCCAACATTGACGCGGACGAATATGTTGGAAAAATCGGCATTGGACGTGTGGAACGCGGCGAAGTGCATTACGGTGACAATGCTGTTCTCTGTCATCGGGACGGTACAACACAAAACGTGAAAATCACACGTCTTTATCAGTTTGAAGGTCTGCGCCGTGTGGAAGTGGAAAGCGCAAAGCTGGGCGATTTGATTGCGGTTGCCGGTATTGCCGACCTCAACATCGGTGAAACCGTTTGTTCTCCGGACAAAGTGGAAGCACTGCCGTTTGTCAAGATTGACGAACCAACCGTATCCATGATGTTCATGGTCAACAATTCTCCGTTCGCCGGTCGTGACGGAAAATATGTCACCTCCCGCAATATTCGTGACCGTTTGTTTAAAGAAGTACAGACCAATGTTGCCATGCGCGTGGAAGAAACTGATTCCGCCGATACTTTCAAGGTCTCCGGCCGCGGTGAACTTCATCTTTCCATCCTGATTGAAACCATGCGCCGTGAAAACTTTGAATTTCAAGTGTCCCGCCCGCACGTAATCATGAAAGAAATCGACGGCAAGCTTTGTGAGCCCATGGAGCTGCTGATGATTGAAGTGCCGGAAAATTACGTCGGCGCTGTAATGGAAAAGCTCGGCGCAAGAAAAGCTGAAATTGTAAACATGGGCACCCGCAACACCGGTATTACTCACCTTGAATTCAAAATTCCGGCGCGCGGTCTGATGGGCTACCGCACCGAGTTTTTGACCGATACCAACGGCAACGGCATCATGAACCATGTGTTCGATTCTTACGAGCCGTACAAGGGTGAAATTCCGGGCCGTGCGCAGGGCTCTCTGATTTGCTTTGAAACCGGCGAAACCACCGGTTACGGACTGTTTAATGCGCAGGAACGCGGCAGATTGTTTGTTGGTCCGGCGATTCCGGTTTACGAGGGCATGATTGTTGGCGCCAGCCCCAAATCCGATGATATGGCGGTCAACGTCTGCAAGAAAAAGCATATTACCAATATGCGTGCCGCCGGTTCTGACGATGCACTGAAGCTGACACCTCCCACACAGATGAGCTTGGAGCAGGCACTTGAATTTATTGCCGAGGACGAGCTGGTAGAAGTCACGCCAAAAACCTTCCGTCTGCGCAAGATGGTTCTTTCCAAAGAACAGCGCATGAAAATGGCCAGCAGAAATAAATAATTCCTGTACCTGAAAGGCCGCCGTTTTTGTCGGGCAGCGGGCGATTTTGCCTCCTCCGCAACCAAACGGCGGCTTTTTGCTGTTGCGCCCTGCATGGTGTTCGTTCACCCCGCGTCCACTGCGGTAATACAATATATTGAATCGTGATGAAAATATTATGATGGAGTCTTAAACATGAACTATACGATCCTGGACCTGGAATGGAACAGTGTTTTCAGCCCTCGTCTAGCTGGATATTTTAATGAGATTATTCAGTTTGGCGCTGTGAAGCTGGACGAAAACTTAAAATTGACCGATACCTTTTCCACGTTCGTCCTGCCCAGCGAAGGGAAAAAGCTTACCGAACTGGTTATGCAACTGACAAATATTCATAACGAGGATTTGCAGGACGGTCTGCCTTTTTTAAAGGCATTTGAACGCTTTCTTGATTTTCTTGGAGACAGTGTTTTAATGACCTGGGGAACTTGCGACGTGCGGGAATTGGTGCATAATTATCGCTTTTTTACCGGAAAAACGAATCTGCCGATTTCCAATGGGTACATCAATCTGCAGGCATATTGCCAGCAATGTATCGGTGAAAATTCTGCACAGCAGATGGGACTTTCCACCGCCGCAGAAGCACTTGCCATTGATGCAAGTGCAATGGCACTGCACCGCGCAATTGACGACAGCATTCTCTCGGCTGAGTGTTTTCGCGCCGTTTATGATGAAAAAAAGCTGCAAACCTTTTTAACCCCAACAAATGATGAGTTTTACCGTCGGCTTGCATTCAAGAACAAGTTTCTGACGGATCTTTCTCATCCGCTGGTTGATCGCAACAAACTGCTGTTCCGCTGCCCCGAATGCAACGGAAGCCTTACACTATTGGAGCCGTGGGCACTGCGCGGCAAGCAGTTTTTGGCAAAATTTCACTGTGAAAAGTGTCAAAAGAATTTTCGGGCTTTTGCGCAATTCCAGCAACGTTTTGACGGTGTGCGTGTTCGCCGCAGAATCTCGGCTGACACCAAGCCCGAGGCCGCAGCATCAGAAGCGGTCAATCCCGAATCCGCACAAATTCAGGATCCCTGACAAATTCCTCTTTCGCATGGATAAGAAAGGCATGATTATGTAATGACGATTCCGAAGTGTAATCTCTGCCCGCGCCATTGTGCTGCGCTGCGGACGACCGAGACCGGGAATGGTCTTTGCCAAATGGGCAGCACGGCTGTTGTTGCGCGGGCTGCACTTCATTTTTGGGAAGAGCCGTGCATCAGTGGCACGCGCGGTTCGGGCGCCGTGTTTTTTTCCGGCTGCAATCTGCACTGCGTGTTCTGCCAAAATGACCAGATCAGCCGTGATAACTTTGGCAAGCGTGTTTCACCCGCAGAGCTGAGCAATATTTTTCGCCGTCTGGTGGAACAGGGCGCGGAAAACATCAATCTGGTCACGGCAACGCATTTTGTTCCCTCCGTCTTACAGGCATTGCAGCTTTACCGACCTCCGGTTCCTGTAGTTTATAACTGTGGCGGCTATGAATCGGTTGAGACCCTGCGTGCATTGCAGGGCTTGGTTGATATTTATCTGCCTGATTTTAAATATGGGCTGTGCGATGCTGCCGAACGCTATTCCGCAGCACCCGATTACCCCGAAACAGCAAAAGCCGCGTTGCTGGAAATGCATCGCCAGCAACCGGCATGTACTTATGATGAACGCGGCATGATGCAAAATGGCATGATTGTACGTCACTTGATTCTGCCGGGAAACACGCGCAGCTCCATTGCTGCCCTGGAATGGCTTGCCCAAGCTCTGCCGTATGTGCCCGTCAGCCTGATGGCACAGTATTTACCGTGCGGAAGAGCTGCCGAATTTCCTGAAATTAACCGACGCATCACGCAGCGCGAATACGACAAGGTGCTGGACAAGCTGTTTTCTCTTGGTCTGGATGGTTTTGTGCAGGAACGTTCTTCCGCCAAAAAAAACTTTATTCCATCGTTTAACCTGGAGGGCGTAGAAAATTGTTCTGGAAATTCCCGTTTCGATGCGCTACAATAAAATTAATATCTGTCGTTTTTTGTGCGGCAAAAATAAAAGTTAGGAGAGATTTCCGATGAAAAAATTTTTTTCCGAATTCAAAAAATTTGCTCTGCGGGGCAATGTGATTGACCTTGCCGTTGGCGTTATCATCGGCAGCGCGTTTCAGGCCATCGTCAGTTCGTTGGTCGGTGACATCGTTTCCCCGCTGCTCGGTTTGATTGCAAAAGAAGATTTTTCCGCATGGGTTTGGAACATCGGCGGTGTACAGATTAAATACGGCTCGTTCCTGACCGCGGTCATCAACTTTATCCTGATGGCATTCGTCATCTTCCTGTTCCTGCGCGGGCTCAACAAGCTGATGTCGCTGGGCAAAAAGCCGGAAGCACCGAAGGCTCCCACCACCAAAATTTGTCCTTATTGCAAAAGCGAAATCGCCCTGGATGCAACCCGTTGCCCGCATTGCACCTCCGTCTTAGAGGAACGCGCGGAATAATATTTTCTGCATCATACATCACCAAAAAAGCAAGCCGAAAAGGAGCAACCAACCTCCTCTTCGGCTTGCTTTAATTTTCTACCCGGTCAGCTTCGTTCGCATGCTGCTGAGAATTGCTTTTTCCCGCCGGGACACCTGCACCTGCGTCATACCGAGCGCTTCTGCCGTTTGCGTCTGGGTCTTGCTCTGGAAAAATCGCATCACAACAATCTTCCGGTCGCGGGCATCCAACTCACCGACGACCTGCCGCAATGAAAGCAGCTCAGCAATTTTTTCTTCATGGGAATCCACACTGATATCAATTTGCCCGCCGCCCTCATCCTCGTCCTGTGTTAAAGAAAGTGGCGGAACGGCAGCCCCAAGTGCCTGTGCTGCTTCGGCAGGCTCCACACCAAGCCGCTCGGCAAGCTCAGCAACGGTGGGTTCCCGCTGTGTTTCCCGGCGAAAAAGGTCTGCCTCCCTGGTTGCTTTGAGCGAAAGCTCCTTCAGGGTTCTTCCCACCTTGACTGTGCCTCCGTCACGAAAGAGACGGCGGATTTCCCCCAGAATGACCGGAACCGCATAGGTGGAAAACCGAACGCCGCGTGTATCATCAAAAGCATCCACTGCCTTAACCAGCCCCAGACATCCCGCCTGAAACAAATCATCATATTCCATTCCGCGGCCGCGAAAACGATTTGCGCAGCTGTGCACCAGCCCTATATTATCAGAGATAAAACGGTCGCGGTCATCCCGGATCATGGACGGCGGCGGATGGCTTTTTCCATGACGACGGTTGTGCCTTTTCCCGGAGAAGACTGCACCCGCAGCTTGTCCGTAAAGCTCTGCATCACCGCAAAACCAAGTCCCGCCCTTTCACCTCCCACTGTTGTGTACAGCGGTTCCATCGCTTGCGCCACATTCTCAATTCCGCATCCACGATCGCGAATTTTGATTTGAACCTTGCCATCCTCATAAAGTCGGCAGGTTATGTAAATTTGTCCTGCTGCTTCGTGATACGCGTGAACAATGCAGTTTGTAACCGCCTCTGAAACGGCGGTTTTAATATCCGCAAGCTCCTCCACCATCGGGTCAAGCTGCGCAACAAATGCGGCTACCGAGGCGCGGGCAAAAGCTTCATTAGCAGATCGGCTTGGCACGGTCAACCGCATTTCATTAATTGGTTGTGTCATGTAAATCCCCTCCTTTGTTTGCCGAACCGCGCCGGATTACGTCCAACTGCGAAAGTCCTGCCAGCCGCATCAGCTTTTCCATCTGCGGCGGTGTATTGACCACTTCCAAACTTCCTCCCGCTGTTTGCATCAGTCGATAGCGTCCCAGAATCAACCCGATTCCGGAGCTATCCATGAACGAAACACCGGAAAAATCCAGTTGTAAAAGATGAATATGGTTTTTTTCCACTGCTGCGTCAATCCGTTCGCGCGCTGTTTTGGCGGTGTGATGGTCCAGCTCGCCTTCCAGCATTGCCGTCAACGTGGTTCCCGATTGTCTGAGTTCCATTGTGTATCCCATTTCCTTTCGTCAGATCTTGGCTTGTCCGCGCTCTGCGTTATTGTATCCGCTTTTAACCGGAATATCCGCAGAAAAGTAAAATTTAAATTACCATTTTTTATCAATTCAAGCATATCGAATTTGATGCAAAAAAAAGGTCGAAGTTTGCGTAAAGACAACAAAAAATCCCCATAGCACAAATCCTTGAAATCCGAAAATTCAAGGATCTGTCCTATGGGGATTTTCTCTACGGTGCAATTCCGTCACACAAATCGTTTAGTGATAAATCAACCTGTTTTTACATTCGCCCTTTTGATGTGTTAAGAAAATTAGGATTGCGTTTGCTGTAAAACAATCTCTGCACAGCGAATCCCGTCCGCCGCAGCAGAAATAATTCCTCCTGCGTAACCTGCACCCTCGCCGCAGGGAAAAAATCCCTTAAGTGAAATGGATTGCAGCGTTTCTCCGCGTGTAATTCTGACCGGAGAGGAACTGCGTGTTTCCACCCCGGTGAGCACCGCGTCCGCACTGGCAAAGCCATGCAGCCGCTGATCCATCATGCGGATTCCCTCGCGCATTGCAGCACAAATTTCCACCGGGATGCATTCTGACAGATCGGTCGGCGTTACCCCGCGGGAGTAAGAGGGATTGACCGCACCAAATCCTGCCGAAGCTCTGCCCGCTAAAAAATCGCCGACCATCTGTGCCGGAGCGCGATAGTTTCCTCCTCCCGCCACAAATGCCGCCGATTCCAATTTTCGCTGGAACTCCATTCCGGCAAGCGGATGCGCAGAGCCGAAGTCCTCGGTGCCAACACCCACCAACAGCGCTGCATTGGCATTTTCCCGGTCGCGCGCCCAGCAGCTCATTCCGTTGGTCACTACGCGCCCCGGTTCCGATGCTGCCGCCACCACTTCCCCACCCGGGCACATACAAAAGGTATAGACTCCCCTGCCGGATGCCGTATGCACTGCAAGCTTGTAATCCGCTGCTCCCAGTGCAGAATGCCCGGCAAATGCGCCATATTGCGCGCGGTCAATCATGCTCTGCCGGTGTTCAATCCGCGCACCAACCGAAAACGGTTTTTGTTCCATGCAAAGCCCGGCGGCAAACAGCATCTCAAACGTATCGCGCGCACTGTGACCGATGGCAAAAATTGCACAATCGGTTTCGAGCTGATAAGCGTTACTGTCGCGCGGCTGCACCTTCACCCCGCGTAAGACTGCATTTTCCTGAACAATTCCGGTGACACAGTGCGAAAAACGAAATTCGCCGCCAAGTGATTCAATCCTTTTGCGCAAGGCAGGAATCACCTCATGCAGCTTATCCGTGCCCACATGCGGCTTCGCATCGTAAAGAATTTCCTCCGGCGCACCGCATTCCACAAATTGCTCGAGAATATACCGAATATGCGGATCCTTTGTGCCGGTGTTCAGCTTGCCATCGGAGAACGTTCCTGCCCCGCCTTCGCCGAACTGCACATTGGAGTCCTCCTGCAAAACGCCTGTTTTCCAGAATTGCTGCACGTCCTGTGTGCGCTCCTCCACACATCGACCACGTTCCAGAACAATCGGCATTTGTCCGGCGCGGGCAAGCACCAGTGCCGCAAACAAGCCCGCCGGTCCGCTGCCCACGACCACAGGACGATGCACTGGCGATAACTTTTTCGCTACGTCATAGCGGTAGGGCTGCACCACCGCCGCGTTTTTCGGCAGCTTTGCCACGGTTGTGCTGATTTCTGCATCGATGGTTGCCGTAAAATGAATATCATTCTTTCGCCGCGCATCCACAGAACGGCGAAACAGCCGCACACTGCGCAATGCCCCTTGCTTAATCTTTAATTCTGCACAAGTTGCTTTTTCCAAATCCTGCTGCGTATAATTCAGCGGCAGAGAAATATTCTGTATCCGAATCAATTGTAGTCACGCCTTTCCCGCTGCATTCCCTGCCAAAATTCCACTGCCCCATGCCCATTGCAAATTATATCCGCCGCAGATTCCGTCTACGTTCAGCAGTTCTCCACACGCAAAAAGACCCAGTGTTCGCAAGGATTCCATGGTTTTTGGTGAAAACTGATCCGTTTCCACTCCGCCTGCCGTCACCTGTGCTTGTCCAAAGCCGGAGGCTCCGGTCACAGGGAACCGCCAGTCATACAATAGCTCGCTCAAAGCTTTCAATTCGCGGTCTGTGAACGCTCCTGCTGTTTTTCCCACGGGCTTTTGCCCTGCTGTGCGCAGCAGTTCGAGTCCGATTTTCTTGTTCAGCAAGCCGGCAAAAAACTGCTCTGCCGGCACTCCACGCAAAAGCTCGCGGCGTTTTTGCAGCATCGTAAAAATTTCATTCTCCGGCAAATCAATCAGCTTCAAGGAAAGCTCCAAAGACCTGCATTTTTTTCCGCAAACCGTTCCGCCTGCAAAAAATTCTCCTGCAAAGCGGGAAAGCTGAAAGACACAAATTCCCGAAAGTGCCCCCGCCGCAAACTGCACCTCGCCCTTTTCCTGTGCGACTGTCTGTCCATCGCACAGGAGGGTTACCATTGCCCTGCAGCGCACACCCTTGAGCGAACGCACCCGTGCTTCATCGGTGCGAACGGGACACAGTGCCGCAAAAATTCTGGTTTTCCGATGCCCGAACGCCGCAAGCAGATCGTAGCCGCTCATTCCGCCGCCCAATGAGGGAGCCGCTGCACCGCCGCATGCAACAATCACTCGCCGTGCCGACACAGTTTTTTCCGCACTCTTGATGATAAATACGTTTCCACGCTTTTGAATGGCTTCCACCGGAAAGGCAGTCAGTTCTGTTACCCCGGATGTATCGGCAGCTGCCCGCAGCAAATCGAGCACCGCAGAAGCCTGTTCCCCACATGGGTAGACACGCCCCTCGTCCTCCTCAAAGGTTTCGATACCGATTGAACGGAAAAAATCCAGCACCTTTGCCGGAGGTACTGCACACAGCACCTGTTTTGCAAAAGGCTCGTCTCCGAAATAGCCTTTTTCTAACGCAAATTGGTTGGTCAAATTGCAGCGTCCGTTCCCGGTTGCCAAAAGCTTTTTTCCCACGCGCTCCTGCTTTTCCAGCAGGACAACACCGCCCTTTGGATTTTGCCGGGCTGCGCAGACTGCTGCCGCCAGTCCGGATGCGCCGCCGCCGATAACTGCAACTGCAAATGGTTGTTCCGTTGTGCTCATGATAATTTGACCATGCCTTTCTGCTGAAGCTTTTTGTTCCACTGCGTATCAGACGCCGAACATGCGCAGCGCAAAAATCAGCGCTACTGCAAAACCGCACAAAATTTGTATCATCGCAAATCCCGTTTTTCCCTGCTCCTCTGCAAAGGTGACATGCGAATAATCCTCCCCATGCAGACGAATCCACATCGTCTGACCTGCACTCTGCTTCCAGCGCAATTTCAGCGTGTGAACTGCCACCGGTCGCAGTTCACCGTCTTTCCCCAGATTCACCACCGGGCAGCTGAGCGCATTTTTTCCGTTGTGCTCCACCAAAAAACCGAGAATCACTGCTTCTCTGAGTTTTTTTTCATTCCCATTTCTTAATCGTAAAACGCCAAGATAGATCAGAATTCCACCGCCGGCAATCAGCAAAATCTGGCACGCACGACGCACAAGCTCCTGCGCTTCTTGCAGCTGCATTACAAATTCCTCCCTTTTTCCGCATTGTTTTAACACAACCGTCCTTGATTTTTATGTATTGTATTATTATAGACATACCACGGATGAATTGTCAATTTTTTATCCGGAATAAAAGCAGAAGCATTTCGTTTTTGACCCATTCTCGCGCCGAAAGCAAGGGTAAACTTGTTTCCGGTTTCGGGAGTTAATCACACACGAAATGCTTCCGCTTTTGCATTAAATTTACTTCATATGCAGCCACCATTACATATGATTGCCAAATTGACCACACGAAACACAATAATCAATTACAGATAGGGTTGTAAATTCTCCATCAAAGAGGCCTCCAGGTCCGAAAGTTCACTCGTCAGCTTTCGTGCCTCGGGTTCTGCTCCCTTGTATTGATTCAGATATTCATGCAAAGATTTAATTCCCATATTGCAGCCATCTGTAATAATGCTCGCCACCTCTTGATCGGTTGGTTTGATCATCATTTTCATGGAAGTTGTAACATGGGCCATGGCTTTTGCCATCATGGGCGGATCCTGTTCGCTTTCACCGTTTTTGTTCAATTCCGAATGAATTTTCTCTCCCAAAACCGCGTGCTTGTCTTTATTGTCATTCAGTAAACGGCGCAGTTCTTCGCTTTGTGTCATGGGCAGAATCTGATCAATTGCATCCACCGCCATTTTAGAGCCTGCATTGCATTCCTTGAGCAATTCTGCGGTATCATTCAGTCTTTCTTCCATTTTTATTATCCCGATCCTTTCGTTATGCACATTCTATGATCTGATTGTGATTAAAAGCAGCTTGGTACGGAAACTCCGAATTAAAAAGTACTTTGCGTGCTCGGTTTTCCGCAAGCCTTTATGGATCTTTTTTCGGAATTTGTATTCGTCTGCTCTCTAATCAAGAATCGGTATTAGTGTTGCAAAACGTCTGAATTTTATGCAAAAAGAGAGACCGGCAAACGGTCTCTCTTTTCATTTCAGATGGAAGATAAAGGACATCAAACCTGCATTTTAATCTTCTTCGCTGAAGTTATCTTTGCCTACACCGCAAAGAGGGCACACAAAATCATCGGGAAGATCTTCCCATTTTGTGCCGGGTGCAATTCCGTTTTCAAGGTCTCCTGCTTCTTCATCGTAAACGTAGCCACAGATGTCACAGACATACTTTTTCATAATACCATTCGCTCCTTGTATTTATTGTTATATTTTTGATTCGCAGACGGTCGTTTTATTCAGCGATCGCCTGCCATATTTCATGGTCATTGCAAGGGTTCAAAATCCTCAGCACCATGCTTGCACAGCGGACAAATAAAATCTGCCGGCAGCGTGTCACCTTCATATACATAGCCGCAAATTTTGCAGACAAATCCCTTTTTATTTCCCTCCGGGGGCTGTGGCTTTGGCTTGATATTGGCAAAATAATACTCATATGTGACCGAAGGGGTGGCCGAAAGCACTTTTGCCTCTGTTACTTCTGCCGTAAATATCGTGTGCGTTCCACAGTCCTCGCTGAAAATAACACGGGCTGAAATAAACGCATTTGCATAACGGGTCAGATAAATCAGGCCGTTTTCTCCGCGGGCAACCGGTTCAAATCCTGCAAATTTATCGGCAGTGCGACCGCTTTGAAAACCAAATCGCTCAAATAATGCAAACGGTGCGTCCTGCGCCAGAACCGAAACCGTAAATTCACCAGTTTTTGCAATCAAATCATGTGTCAAATTTGCCTTATTCACCGCAATTGTAATCCGTTTGGGTGAATCCGTCACCTGCATCACTGTATTAATAATGCAGCCGTTATCTTGTTCCTTTTCCTTTGCAGAAAGAACAAATAAACCGTAGGAAAGCTTGAACATTGCATCAGGCTCAATTTTTTCTTCATGGGAAACGGAATCCTTACGCGGCATAGATTCAATAATTGCATCTGCCATGGCATCCAGCTCCGCAAGCTGATTCTCCTTGAGCGATGAACGGATGCTCACCGTTTCCGGCAAAACCGTCATATTTTTCATCGAATCAAAAATGTTCTTCATCAGTCCGCCGGAGGTTGCCGCCCAGGAACCGTTTTCAATCAGCGCCACGGTACGATTTTGAAGGTTGTGTGCTTTAATATCCAGCAGCACAGTTTCCATATTGCAAAAGATTCCTGCGTTATAAGTGGTGGATGCAAACACCAAATGACTGCAGCGGAATGCCTCGGAAACAATAATGGACGGATGCGTTACCGAAACATCATAAAGCTTCACGTCGCGAACTCCGCGTTCCGCAAGCTTACCCGCCAAAATCTCAGCCGCATTTTCCGTATCGCCATAAACAGAAGCATATGCAATCATCACAGCCGTTTCCTCCGGCTGATACCGGCTCCACTGTTGATATTTTTCCACAAACCAGCCGATGTTCTTACGCCACACCGGCCCATGCAGCGGACAGATGCGTTCAATCTCCAGTGCGGCTGCCTTTTTGAGCAAAGCCTGAACCTGTGTTCCGTATTTGCCCACAATATTGGTATAATAGCGGCGGGCCTCGGACAGCCATTCCGCAGCAAAATTCATCTCATCCGCAAACAGATTGCCGCCCAGTGCACCAAATGTACCGAATGCATCGGCAGAAAAGAGTGTACGGTCTGTCACATCATAGGTTACCATAACCTCCGGCCAATGCACCATTGGTGCCATCAAGAAGGTAAGGGTATGTCTTCCCGTTTCCAGCGTGTCGCCTTCTTTGACAATCTGAACACGCGCATCTGCATCAAATACAAAGAACTGGTGAATCATCGCAAGTGTTTTTGCGTTGCATACAATTTTTGTTTCCGGATACCGGAGCATGAGTTCGTCCAGCGTTGCACAATGATCGGGTTCCATATGATTTACAATCACGTAATCCAGAGGATGTCCATGAAGTGCATGTGCCAGATTTTCAAAAAACAGATGAGACACGGAACGGTCAACGGTATCGAACAGCACCGTTTTCTCATCAGAAAGCAAGTAGGAATTGTAGGAAACGCCCCGCTCCACGGGAAAAACATTTTCAAAAAGAGCCAGCCGCCTGTCGTTTCCGCCAATCCAGCATAAATCATCCGTAATTTTTTTTGTGCAGTACATTCGGAAATTCCTCCTCATTGGTTGCGAATCAAAGCATATGTTTATTGTATCATCTTTTTTTGTTTTTTGCTGTTGTTTTTGCAACGTTTTCAAAAAATTTACAGTAATCGAAACTGGTTTTTGCTAAATTCCAGCACACCCTCATCCCGCAGTCGGCAAAGCTCCGCCGACATTGCACTGCGGTCAACTGCCAGATAATCCGCCAGCTCCTGCCGGTTAAACGGAATGGAAAAGCTTGCGCTTCCCGCTTTCTCCGCCTCGGCAGAAAAATATGAAAGCAACTTTTCCCGCGTAGATCTGCGCAGGATATGTTCCATTTTCTCCATTAGACGAACACTTTTTCCCGCCAGCTCCTGCACCAGATTCCGAATTAATCGTGTGTGACATGCACAAGCCATCGGACAGCTGGTCATCATATTGGTATAGTCCATCAGCAGCACGTCCGTCTTTTCGGCAGCAATTACACTGACCGCTAATTTTTCCGTTCCGCTGCAGGCAAATGCCTCCGCAAACAGATCACCCGGCTCCAACCGCGCCAGAATCGAACGGTTTCCCCAGTAGTCCTCCTTAACAACGCAGACACTTCCTTTCAGCACAAGACCGAACCGCTTTGCGCTTTCCCCTGCGGTAAAAACATATTCGCCCTTGCCAAAGCTGCGCTGCACCGACGACAGACAAGAAAAAAGTTTTTTTTGCTCCTCCGGGGAAATCCCCTCAAAAATCGGCACATCAATAGTGCCAATTGCCTCCACATTCATTGCGAACAACCTTTCTACCGCCATTCAGTTTCCGCACAATCATTTGAAACAAGGGCTTGTTTTGTTGTAAAAACAACCGAAGTTTCATTTGTATTATAGTATACTCAAAACTGCAAAGTCAATACTTCGCTGCATCTATAAATCCATAAACACGTTTGTTGCACCTTTGCAACAGAAAGGAAAGAAAATAATATGAAACGGAAAATTATCAAAATTGATGAAGAGCGCTGCATCGGCTGTGGCGCATGTGCTGACGCTTGCCAGGAAGGTGCCATTGCAATGGTGGACGGCAAAGCAAAGCTGGTGCGCGATGATTACTGCGACGGGCTGGGGAACTGCCTGCCTGCGTGCCCTGTGGACGCAATCTCTTTTGAAGAGCGTGAGGCTGCTGCATTTGATGAGTCCGCGGTGAAATCGGCTCAAGCTGCAAAACAAGCCGCTGGGAATTCCGCTCCGGTTGCAGATCATACAAAAAAACCGGAGAAACCACTTGCTTGCGGCTGCCCCGGTTCTCATGCACGCGCTTTGTCGCCAAAACCGTCACAACCCGTGGTGGAAAAAAGCTGCGCTACCGGCGAACTGAGCCAATGGCCGGTACAGATTAAGTTAGTTCCGGTAAATGCGCCCTATTTTGAAGGAGCAAAGCTGCTTGTTGCAGCAGACTGCACCGCATTTGCCCGTGCTGATTTTCACGAACGGTTTATCCGCGGCAAAATTACCTTAATTGGCTGCCCAAAGCTGGATGAAGGCGATTACAGCGAAAAACTGACTCAGATTTTATCCCAAAACAATATTCAAAGTGTCACGGTTGTTCGCATGCAGGTTCCCTGCTGCGGAGGAATTGTTGCGGCAGTGCAAAAAGCGATGCAGCAAAGCGGGAAATGGATTCCGTGGCAAGTTGTGACCATTTCTCCGGAGGGCGAAATTATTGACCAATAAACCGCATCTTACGGTTGTTAAAATCCTCTGCCCTGCGTAACAATTTCGCTCCATGTCAACGGACCTACGATGCCGTTTGACTCATACTCGAATTCATTGTCCTTTTGAAAAGCGCGAACGGCGGCTTCTGTTGCCTCGTCATACACTCCCGACACCTCCACTTTGGGGATGTCGGGGTTTTTTTCTGCGATAATATTTAAATACTTTTGAATCTGTTTTACATCATCGCCTGTTTCCCCCAGAGCCAAAAAACGTCCGGGAAAAACATCCTCCACCAGCGTTTTATATTGATTCGGCAAATCCTCAACCGTTTCCTTGTAAATCTGCTGCAGTTTATTCCATGTGCTGCGCCCTACAATTCCGTCTATCGTCAATCCGTATTTGTTCTGAAATGTAAATACGGCATTGCGCGTGTCTTCATCATAAATTCCGGTAATTGCAATCTGCGGTAAATCCGGAATAAAATATCCAAGAAACGCCAGATAATATTGCAGCACGCGAACGGGAGTCCCAGTATCACCAAATTGCAGCATCTTGGGATACTTTCGCTGTACCTCGGAAAACGTAAGTCCCTCACTGGTCAGCTCTGAAAGCTTTTTAACGCCGTTGTATATCTCCTTGAGCTTATACCAGGTTGCTTTCCCGACAATTCCGTCAGGTGTCAGGTTAAAAATGCGTTGAAACTCTTTGACCGCATTTTCTGTTTGAAGATCGAATGTGTCGGTGTCAAGGGAAGTGGGCGGAATCGACGGATAATTCTGCGCAATTCGGTTAAGCTCGCGCTTAATAATGCGGATTTCTTCGCGGGAATCTCCTCTTTTTAACGGTACATCCGGATAGGATGGAATATTGCCTCCCACCGGTGCATTAAAAACAATATTAATGTCGTCTCCATAATAGTTTTGCAAAATCTGATATGGCAGCTTTCCCTGTCTGGCAAGATCAACACTGCCCCATTGCGAAAGTCCGTCGCATTTGACACGGATACCATCACAAAATTGTGCAAATAATGGCTCAATACGACCTTGCCGCACAATATAGTCATTAAAAATGTCATCTGTAATCTGACTGATGTTTTCAAAAACATCACGCCCCGGCACATACGCCTGGTCGAATTGTGTGGAGCTGCTGACATCAAAATCATACCCGCGGCTTCTGTAATGTTCGGTATAAATGCGATTCAGGGTATACGAAATCTGAGCCAGAATATTGGCTCTGATTGCGTTTTCGGGCCAAGTTGGGTAAATTTCGCTGGAAGCCACATTTTTAATGTAATCTGCAAACGGTACCTCCACATTCTGTGCGGGTTGATCCGGTCTGCCAAGATGCACAACAATGGTTTCCGGCACAACTGGGTACGGCATTGCTCACTTCTCCTCTCTTTCTCCGATCATTGTATCCTCGGACGCAGCATAACAGGTAATATCGTCTGAATTTGATCAAAAATAGTCGCTTGAACATCGGATTGTTCTTCAAACGACGGATGGCGAATGGCTACCCGGTAATTGGTTCCGCTGTTCGCAGCCGTTTCGGGTGACTGAGAATACAGAGCCGGAATAGCAGGGAGCTGAATTTGATCCACAATTCCCGAGTTATCTGTTACACCGCGGTACAGCACCTGTATACTATTTAAAAATTGTTTTGAAACCTCCACGTTTGCTTTTTCCACAGGGATAGCACCGCGTGCCGTGGAGACCTGAACCTTGAGTGTTCCGCGGGCCGGGTGCGCCTGCAAAAACTTTTGGTATTCTTCCTGCGTTGGGATAGAATCTTCCTTCTTGGCTTCTGGCGGTTTCTCTTCTGTCACCGCTTCTGCTGGCACTGCCCGTTTTGCAAAATCCAATGCTTGCTGTCGGAACCATTCCATCTGTTCCGGAGAAAACAGATCTGTCATAATAATAAAGTCAATCCTTTCATACAATTAATTTCTTGTGAAACCCAATTGCACACCGCAGTTAACGAGAATTACACTTTTTTATACTATGATTCAGATAAAACAAGGGTGCCTGGTTTTACCCACACTCATTTCAATTCTTGTTGTCGTTGTGAGAACATGGTATACTGGTTCATAGAAAAGGGAGCCGTATCTTGGTGCACGCCCTGTAAAAGAGTGAAAAGGAATGATCAGACCATGACAGCAGTCGAGGATTACGTTGCGGAACAATTGTTTGCAATGCAAGACTTAAAATACCGCACATTTCATTGCGGCCTGATGCCAACGGTTGCAGCCGAAACAGTGATTGGGGTTCGTACGCCCCAACTGCGCCAGTTTGCAAAGGAATTTTCCAAAGAACCTGCAGCTGCACAATTTTTGCAGATCCTTCCCCACCGCTATTACGAGGAAAACAATCTGCATGGCTTTCTGATTGAGGGCATGAAGGATTATAATCAGACAATCGCGGCGTTGGATAAATTCTTACCGTTTGTGAACAACTGGGCGACCTGCGACCTGATGTGTCCGAAGGTTTTTTCAAAATATCTTCCGGAGCTTTTAGACAAGCTGCAGCACTGGCTGCAATCTGGGCAAACCTATACCATCCGGTTCGCAATCGGTATGCTGATGCGATTTTATCTTGACGATCACTTTTGTCCGGAATATCCGAAACTTGTCGCCGCAGTTCAGTCCGAGGAATATTACGTTCGCATGATGGTTGCCTGGTATTTTGCCACTGCATTGGCAAAACAATATGATACCGTTCTTCCATGGATTACACAGAATCGACTGGAACCTTGGACGCACAATAAAACCATTCAGAAGGCAATGGAAAGCAACCGGATTTCCGATGAACAAAAAGCATTCTTACGTAATTTCCGATTAAAAAATGATAAAAAGCAATCTTCAGTAACAATTGGAAATGCTTTTGCAAGCGGAAAACAAAATTGAATTCAATAAATAAAACGGTCTGATTCCTGTATTTTGAAGCGCCCCCTGTCAAGTAGACAGACGAAAAAACAAAAATATTCAGTTGTATTTATTTCTCCCTGCTGCACAGCAGGGAGAAATTTTTCGTGTAGCCGGTCAAGCGGCGTTGTGGAATTCCATGGGTGTCATGCAGAGAAGCCGTTTCTGGTAACGACGCGTATTGTAAAAATCAAGATATTGTTCAATTGCTCCGGTCAGTTCTTCGGCGGATGTGAATTTGTGCAGATAATACATCTCGGATTTGAGCAGTCCCCAGAAACCTTCCATCGGTCCGTTGTCTATGCATCGACCGACGCGCGACATACTTTGCCTCATATGTGCTTTCTCCAGTTTGGCGTGGAAGATTTTACTTGTATATTGAAAACCTCTGTCGCTGTGAAACAGCGGGTGTGCATTCGGATTTCCGGCAACCGCATCATCAAAAGTATCAAATACAAGTTGGTTATTGTTGCTTTCCCAGATTCGGTACGCAACAATCCGTCTGTCATACAGATCGAGAACAGCACTTAAATACAGTTTCTTTACCTCCGTGCCAACATAATATTTGAATTCCGTTACATCGGTAAGCCACTTCTCATT
>CAKXIK010000020.1:36993-46939 GCA_934875675.1 uncultured bacterium | reverse complement strand
GCCAGACGGCATAATATTTCGATATTCTACGATATGCTTTTCTTTTTACTGTCTATTTTTGCTACAGCGGGTCACTTGCCGGGCGGCTTTGTTTTGCATAGAAGAACCGGAAAGACAGAATATGAATACTTTTCCAATCACAGGGCAGTTCAAAAACTTGTCTTTTCGTTCGTTATCTGCTATAATAATACTAATTTTTATAAATAGCAGATAAGGAGAGACAGCATGAAACGATCGTTGATTTACCGCGCATTTTGTGTGTTTTTGTGCTGTGCGCTTGTTTTTGTAATGATCCCGGCAGCACAAGCGGCGTCGGTAGCCACTGCAGTTGCAACGGAGGGCGGATTTGCTGCAGTTTCAATGAAGCCGGGGGGAACCTGTCAGTTACAGCTTTCCCAAGATGACAGCAAGGCGCAATGGGTTTCCAGTGCGCCTTCGGTTGCGTCTGTGGATGAAGCAGGAAAAGTGACAGCCAAATCCCTTGGTTCCGCAGTGGTTTATGCAGTGTCCAGCAAAGATGTCGGCTTGTTTGAAAGCTGGATCATTACCGTTGAAAATTCTGCAACGATTTCCTCGCTAAAAATGAACCTCCGTTCATCCGGAATGAAGGTAGGGCAGACCGTACAGCTTTCTGCATCAGGAGCTGACAGTTTGGTCTGGAGCAGCAGTGACAGTGCAGTTGCGTCGGTGAGCAGCAGTGGACTTGTAACGGCGAAAACAAAGGGCAGTGCGGTGGTTTACGCCAAAACGAGTGATGGCAGATATGCGGCTTCGTGCGCAATTATGGTTATTGACCCCACGATGACGATGAAGGTGGCATCAAAAACCTTGCCAAAAGGGATGACCCTCTATAATTCTGCAGGCAGCTCCTCTGTTGTCTGGACAACCAGCAATCCCAAGGTGGCAACGGTAAAACGCGGATTTATTGAGGCTGTTGGTACCGGTACGGCAGTGATTACCGCATATAAGCTGGATGGAACCGGTACACAATGTGCGATTACAGTTTCTGCGGAAAACGCAGTCAAATCTGCTTATCTTGACCCGTTTAATGTTACAGCGGGAGAAACAACGAATGCCGTTGTAATAACGTCTCCGGCGTGTACCTCGGTTCAGGTTAAAGTGCTGAATTCTTCAGGCGGGGTTGCAGCAACTTTTTCCGCCACGGGTGGATATTCTGATAAGTCTTCCGGTGACCGGACAGTGCGAATTTGGAAGGTGCCGGTGTCGTTTGCTGCTTCCGGAACCATCACTTTGCAGGCAACCGGAACGGCTGCAGGATGTACGGCAAACAGTTACTCGTTTTACGGTGCAGTTTCTCCGGCGGAAGGCACAACCGGAACCGTGCCGCGCGGAGAGGCAAGCGATCAACTGCTTCGCTTTTTAGCTACATATGAAGGCCTTTGTTCCACGGTGCAGTACGATGTTGTTAACTACCCCACCATCGGAAACGGTATCGTGCTTTATACAGGAGATACTTTTTATAATAACCAGACGTCAGAGGAAGCTTATGGTTACATGGGTGCCTTTGTTCATTCGTTATTCAGCGTGCAGCTGAATGCATTCGTCAAGAAAAACAGCTTGATCTTAACGCAAAATCAATATGATGCGCTGATTAGTTTTGCCTATAATATGGGCGGCTATTGTTGGTCTGCGGTTCATTTTACATTGAGGGAGCTACTGGAACAGAATCCGGATGCATCCACCATTGATACCCTGAAGCTAAAATATGCATTTGGACAGCTCAGCTCGACGGGCGGGTATTTCTATACGGGGCTTTGGCGCCGCAGAATTGATGAGTGGGAAATGTTTACGAAAAACGATTACAACGTTCACCCGGTTGTAACCAGTGCAACCACCGGCGAATTTGCGTTGCCAGCAGCAGAAGAGCGCGCGGATCCGGATAAATATCAACCTCGGTGGGAGTATTAAGTGCGCTTGTCCACAGGAATAAAGCTGATCAATATTCTTTGCTGTGGCAGGACGAATGATTGATCAGTTCAGGTGTTATTACTATTTGCTCTTGAAACGATATAAAAAACGGGTGAAAGGAAGACTCCTTCACCCGTTTTGGTTTGTTTATTGCATAGGCGCACACGATGCAACGAAATTACAAGTAATTAAAAAATGGTAGCCTGATCGATATATTTCGGGTAAAACATTTGGTGGTAGATATCCGAAAGAGCTTTCCGCAGTTCCTGTTCGGAGTATGTTTTTTGTTCATCAAGACAAAGAATTTCATATTCCACCCCAAAAACGGAAGCGCGCACCCCTGTTTTGCGCACGCCGTTGCGAAGATAAAACGCAATTCGCCGTGTGCGGATGGATGCCTCCTCCTGGTTTTTCGCCTTATCAATCGCCTCTGATTCCAAAAGCAATGCATCAAAATTTCGCAGTTCCGCTTGCAGCAGGGAAAGAAATTGGCTGCCGATTCCGCCGCTGCGTTGTCCGCGGAGTACAGCATAATAATCAAGCAAAACAGCATTTTCTTTTTTGCTTTCCACAAAGAATGCGTATCCGCGCAAGGTTTCGTTTTCATAAAGGCCATAGCCAAAATAAATTCCGTCATGAAGCATTTGTAAAAGTCGCTCTAAGGGTTTAACTTCGTCCTGTGGAAAATCGAAATCAAGCTCTTCCTGTTAAATTTGGGCAATTTGGTTTTCGTTTAATTTGATTAATGTCATTTCAGACCCGTCCTTTCTGTCAAACGGCACTGCCTTTGAATATGAAAGTGCCGTTTGCACGGATGCGAAAGATTTTTGCGATGCATCCTGTTAGTTCGATTAATATTAAATATAAAACATCAGTGCGCTTCCGCTGCGTGTGTGTTCGGCTTCCTCGTTCAGTTTTGCCAGCGTAACCGAGGAAAGTGCCTGCAAAACGGCAGCGTCAAGAGAATCCCACAAAACAGAATGGAACATCGGATCCAGTTCTTTTGCTGCTTCACCGACACAAGCTTCTGTTTTTTCGAAGAGTCCAAGCTCCGAAGCGGAAAGAATGTCGGCAGCGGTGATCTCTTCCGGCGGTTTTGCCAACTGATATCCTCCTTGTGCTCCTTTAATGGAATTCACTAACTGAGCACGTTTTAGCAGTGAGAATACTTGTTCCAGGTAAATTTTAGAAATTCCCAGCGTTTCAGAAATTCGAAGTACTGTAAGACTTTCGCTTCTTTTCCAGGCGCCGGCAAGCTCCGTCATAGCTGCAACCGCGTAACGTCCTTTTGATGAAATTCGCATTTCAAATCATTCCTTATAAAAAATAGGTATTCCAATACATAGTTTATTGCTATGTATAATAGAATACCCGTTTTTTTTGTTTTCGTCAAGTTCATGTAGAAAAAAGAAAATTTTCAAAGGGACTCATATAACGGTGTGAGCGTAATTTGCACGTCATTTTTGCTGAGCAAATCATTTTGAGCCAGAAGAGAATAAATCAGCTCAACCGTGCCGCCGGAAGAGGAAACAGATGCAATAACGGCATGTGTGCGCACAATCATCGGCAAAATCCCAGCGCCGGTGTCATAACTGCAGGGGGTATCACACTCCGGGCAAAATTCCATTCTGGTAGAGCCGGCTCCGCTGCGCAGCATAACGGCGCGATTGGGTTGCAGCTTAAGCGTCACTTTTGTTTCGGCACCGTCCTCTGCACGTTCCAGATAGGTGATGTACCATGCACTTTCTTTTTGAACAAGGGTGCCGGTTGTTTGCAGAAGAATACGGTCAGACTGTTCACCGCTGTATTGCTGACCGTCCACACAGATGTTCATATTGTCATTCAAAGTTGAAGCATCCTTTCGGAAACAGTTTCAAAGATTTCAGAGGGTGTCAACATCCACATGCAGCACTTCGCCATCAATTTCGCGTCCAAGGAAGAGGCTCCCCAGCGTGGTGAAGCCTTGCACACGGTCGCTGACATAAAAGGAACATTTACCGGATTGCTCCGTATCGTTTTTTAACCCCAGCTCGTCCAGAATCCGGTCTGCCTCTCGGGCAGCTTCGGCGCCGGTATCAATCAGTTGCACTTCGTCGCCGATTACGTCGCGGATAATACTGGAGATAATCGGATAATGTGTGCAGCCAAGAATCAGCGTATCAATTTTCTGTTCACGCAGCGGTACAAGGTAACGCTCTGCAACCATACGAGTCACAGGGTCGCCGCGGTCGATAAATCCGCCTTCCACCAGAGGAACAAACAGTGGGCAGCTTTGTTCAAAAACCTGCGCGGCAGGGCGTACGCGCCCAATTTCACGCCGGTATGCACCGCTTGCAATGGTTGCTGCAGTGCCGATAACCCCGATTCTGCCGTTGCGGGAGGCGGTTGCAGCGGCATGGGAAGCAGGAAGAACTACACCGGTAAATGGAAGCGGCAAAGCATCACCAACATCAGCCGCGGCAGAGCTTACGGTTCCGCACGCGGCAATAATCATTTTTACATCGTTGTTCTGTAAAAAACGCATATCCTGTGCAGCGTATTTGCGAATAACCTCCCGGCTGCGCGAGCCGTAGGGTACACGGCCGGTATCGCCAAAGAAAATAATATTTTCGTGCGGAAGTCTGCGGCACAGTTCCCGTACGGCAGTCAATCCACCCAAACCGGAGTCAAAAACCCCGATTGCTTTCTGATTCATTCGGAGAGTCAGTCCTTTCCTGATTGTAGACACTTATGATGAACATTTTTTAAGGAAAGTAATCAGTCCCCGTATTTTTCAATGGCAAGTGCAATCAAACGATCTAATAATTCACTATAGCCAATACCGACCGCGTTGAACAGCTTGGGATACATGCTGATCGAGGTAAACCCGGGAAGTGTATTCAGCTCGTTGAGCAGGACAGCGTTGTCACTGCGGCGAACAAAGAAATCCACGCGGGAAAGACCGCTGCAGCCCAACAAACGAAATGCCTTTACTGCGGTTGTACGCAAAGTATCCGTCGTCTTCTCATCCAGTTGTGCAGGAATGCAGAGCTTGGAATTATCGTCATAATATTTTGCTTCATAATCGTAGAATTCGTTCGCAGGAAGAATTTCACCGGGTACAGAAGCGATGGGCTTGCTGTTGCCGAGCACTGCGCATTCTACTTCACGGCCGTCAATACCTTCCTCGATTACAAGCTTGCTGTCCTCTTTTGCAGCCAACAGCATTGCAGCACGCAAATCTTCAATTTTTTTCACCTTGCTGATTCCTACGGAAGAACCAGCGTTTGCGGGTTTTACAAAAGCAGGAAATCCAAGCTTTTCTGAAATTTCCAGTTCCACAGGTTCCGGATTTTCCAGATAATCATCGGTATAGCACCAAACAAATTTTGCCTGTGCAATCCCGAACTGCTCCAGCAGCAGATTAGTTACTGCTTTATCCATGCACACCGAAGAGGCGAGAACGCCGCAGCCCACGAACGGAATGCCGCAAAGTTCAAAAAGTCCCTGAATGGTTCCGTCTTCGCCGTTTTTGCCGTGCAGAACGGGGAAGATAACATCCACTGGCACAAAGCTGCCGTTTTCCACGGCGATTCCGCGCCGGGAAGTGTCAGGAGAAATCATGCAGCGGCGGTTAGCGCGATCCTGCTCCCAGCTGCCGTCAGCAATCAGCGAGGGGTCACCGCTGAACAAAAACCATTCTCCTTTTTTTGTAATACCAATCAGAGAAAGCTCATATTTCTCAGAAGAAAGATTGTGAATAACAGAGGAAGCGGAAAGACGTGAAATTTCGTGCTCAGAGGAAACACCGCCAAAAACGACAGCAACACGAGTTTTTTCCATGATGCAGGACCATTCCTTTCATCCAACCGAGACGGGACAAGCCAGCTCGGAAAATTTACAAATTGTTTCTTGTATTTTACCTGCCAGGACTGATAAAATAAAACGAATTTACAGCAGGCGGTTCTTTTATCATACCACAAAGCACCGCCCGCTGCAATTCCGAATTTTCAGTTGATTTGTATTATTGACTGAAAAAAAGATTGTGCTTTTTTGCACAACATGGTATCATAATATATTATGAGCGTTCCGGAGAAAAAAGACTTCAGGACGAATGCAATGACAGGAGTTGTTTATTGTTGGAGCAGAAAGCACTGGATATGATTTCGGCACGTGTTGCCGAAGTATTGGAAGAACAGGGATATACCGTTGTTCAGGATGGTAAAGCAGAGTCCAATCGCCCAACCGTTTTTCGCGGTGAAAACACTGCGTATGCTGTGATTTACGCCAAGAAGGAAAAGCGTTTTGAACTGCGCCAAACCTCCGTGGAGGAGGGCAAGATCGGCGAAGAATGGAAATCAGTTTCCGTTTGGCTGTTTGACCCCGATGTTGCTACAATGCAGGATGCAGAGTCGATTGCAAATGATTTCTGCGATTCGTTGGCTGTTGTAATCCGCAAAAAGCAGGTTGCAAAGGCACGCAAAAAGGAAAAAGGTGAGGAACGTTATGCGGATCCTGCCTTTTTAATGAATCGCTTTGCAACGATTTTTCCGGATATGAAGTTTGCCATTCAGGCACACAAGGATAAATACGGTTCCGTGGTGCCGCATGCAATGACAAAAGAATTTCTTAATCCCATGATTGCGCAGCTGCTTTCAGACGGAACCGATACACAGCGGATTTCCCGCATGTGCGATATTTTGTCCCAGAACTATAAGAACGGCGATCTTGATACCAAATCACTGATTACGCTGGGAATTCTCAACGCAATTACGGATGAGGAGCAGGAAAAAGCCGTGGAAGAAGCACTGGAGGAAGAGGCACGCAGAGCATGGCTGCATGCACGCAAATATCGTCACAAAAAAGTGAAGCCTGAAAAGGTGAAAGCGCTGGAAAAGCTTTCAGCAGAAAAAAGCACCGGTTCTTTGCGGTGATTTCCTGCTTTTTGCAAAAAAAAGGCTTGACCACGCGCCAAATCTATGTTATAGTAAACCTACCTCTGAAAAGAAGGCTTTGTTTTTGCGCCTGAAAAGGCCTTTTATGAGGGAGGCTAAAAATTTCCGTATAACCGGGAGGTGCCGTCAATGAGAGTGAAAGTTACCCTTGCTTGTTCTGAATGCAAACAGCGCAACTACAACACCATGAAGAACAAGAAAAATGATCCAGACAGATTGGAAATGAACAAGTATTGCAGATTCTGCAAAAAGCACACCCTGCATAAAGAGACCAAATAATTAGGGCGGAGGACTGAATATGGCAGAAGAAACCAAAAAGAAACCGAATAAATTCAAAGCTTTCTTTGGCCGCATTACCAAGTTTTTCCGCGAAATCAAGAGTGAAATCAAAAAGATCACATGGCCGGCAGTTCCAACCGTGTTCAAAAACATGGGCGTAACGCTTGTCGTCATTATTGTGGTAGGCGCTTTTGTGTTTGCTCTGGATTTCGGACTGAACAAATTGTTGGGCCTTGTTATGGAGGTTTCCTCGATTTAAATCAATAAGGCTTGGAGGATTTGTGATGTCGGAAGACGCGAAATGGTATGTTGTGCATACTTATTCGGGTTACGAAAACAAGGTTGCATCCAACCTTGAAACGACGGTTGAAAACCGCCATTTGGAAGATCTGATTCAGGAAGTCAAAGTTCCGGTTGAAACCGTAACCGAGATCAGGGACGGCAAAACGCATCAGGTTGAGCGCAAGCTTTTTCCAAGCTACGTTTTTGTTAAGATGGTACTCACAGATGAATCTTGGTATATTGTGCGGAATATCCGTGGATGCACCGGATTTGTGGGTCCTTCTTCCAAGCCGGTTCCGCTAACAGAAGCAGAAGTACTTTCCATGGGCATGGAAACCAAACAAACCGAAGTGGAGTATGCAGTTGGGGATTCCGTTCGCATTGTGGACGGAGCGCTTGAAGATTCCGTCGGTACGGTGGAATTGATTGACCTCGACAAAAATAGTGTCCGTGTTGTTATTTCAATGTTCGGGCGCGAAACGCCGGTAGAACTTGAGCTTGATCAGGTTGAACCGGTGTAATCAAACAGGTAATTTGCGGTTTTTCCGCTGATTATGAGGCGCAGCGTGTGCTCGCCCCGTGTGGGAGGAAGAAAAACCTGTATCATTCTTCCGCCATTTACCACAAATTTTGGAGGTGCAGAAGATGGCTCAAAAGGTAACGGGCTTTATTAAGCTCCAGATACCGGCCGGCAAAGCAACGCCGGCACCGCCTGTCGGACCGGCACTCGGTCAGCATGGCGTTAACATTATGGCTTTCACCAAGGAATTCAACGAAAGAACGAAAAACGACGTAGGTCTTATTATTCCTGTGGTCATCACAGTGTACGCGGATCGTTCGTTCACGTTCGTAACCAAAACCCCGCCGGCTGCAGTGCTGATCAAAAAAGCTTGCAACATTGAAAGCGGTTCTGGTGTTCCGAACAAGACGAAGGTTGCACAGATCACGAAGGAACAGATCAAAAAGATCGCCGAGCAGAAAATGCCCGATCTCAACGCCGCGTCCGTCGAAACTGCCATGAGCATGATTGCGGGTACTGCTCGCAGCATGGGTGTTACGGTAGTAGATTGATGACCCCGATGTGGGAGGAATTTTCCGATTTACCACTCTACAGGGAGGATAACAAATGAAACACGGTAAAAAATATGTCGACAGCGCAAAGCTTGTCGATCGCGCAAAACTCTATGATTCCAACGAGGCTATTGATCTTTGCACAAAGACCGCAAAAGCCAAGTTTGATGAGACCATCGAAGTTCACGTAAAGCTGGGTGTCGATAGCCGCCATGCAGACCAGCAGGTTCGCGGTGCTATCGTTCTTCCGAACGGAACCGGCAAAAATGTTCGCGTGCTCGCCCTTTGCAAAGAGGACAAGCAGAACGATGCCAAAGAAGCAGGCGCAGAATTTGTGGGCGCTGCAGAGTTGGTTACCAAGATTCAAAATGAAGGATGGATGGATTTTGACGTTGTCATCACCACGCCGGACATGATGGGTCTGGTTGGCCGTCTTGGTAAAGTGCTTGGCCCGCGCGGCTTAATGCCAAACCCCAAGGCTGGTACCGTTACTCCGGATATCGGCAAGGCTGTTCGTGAAGCCAAAGCTGGTAAGATCGAATATCGTCTGGACAAAAATAATATCATTCACTGCCCAATCGGCAAAGCTTCCTTCGGCGCTGAAAAGCTCCAGGAAAACTTTGACACCCTTCTGGGTGCCATTGTAAAAGCAAAGCCGGCTGCTGCAAAGGGTCAGTATATTAAGTCCTGCGTTATTGCTTCTACCATGGGCCCCGGCGTTCGTATGAACCCGAACAAGGTTGGTTAATTATTGCTTGACAAACACATTTGTCTGTGCTATAATCAATAAAGTTGTCATTCCAAAGACAGCAGGTGCAAAAGCATAACGGTTTTACAACCGGCCTGCCGAGGAAAGCATGCAATTTTTTTCGTTTTCTGTTTTCAGAAGATTGAATTTTAAATGTGCAAGCCTTTCCTGCGGCAGTGGGGAAGGCTTTTGTTTTTGCAATAGAGATTGTGGAGGTGAATTAATTTGCCAAGTGAGAAAATTCTTGAACAGAAAAAACAGATTGTCAGCGATCTGACCGAGCAGCTCAAAGGCGCCTGTGCAGGCGTGCTGGTTAGCTATAAGGGTATCTCTGTTGCCGATGATACAAAGCTCCGTAAGGAACTGCGTGAAGCCGGCGTTTCCTACGGTGTCGTGAAGAATACTCTTCTGAAACGTGCCGCAGGTGAAGTTGGTCTTTCCGATTTGGATAGCGTGCTGGAAGGCACGACTGCTTTGGCTGTCAGCCCGGACGATTATACGGCTGCTGCCCGCATCCTGAGCAACTATGCCAAAGACAGCAAAACCTTCGAGATCAAGGCTGGTTTTGCAGAGGGCAAAGTCCTTTCTGCAGCAGAAGTTGACGATCTTGCGAAGCTTCCTTCCAAGGAAGTCCTCATCGCAAAGGTGCTCGGTGGTTTCAATGCTCCGATTTCCGGTTTTGTGTGCGTCTTGAACGCAACGC
>CAKXIK010000020.1:0-36983 GCA_934875675.1 uncultured bacterium | reverse complement strand
GGCTTAGTCGTTGCACTGAACGCGATTGCCGAAAAGAAAGCAGCCGAATAAGCTGCCGCGTTGTTCTCAAAAATACGGGTATTGCCCGGAAAAAACAAAAAATATTTGGAGGTAACATACCATGTCTGAGAAAGTTACAAAACTCATTGAAGATGTCAAGGCTCTTACCGTTCTTGAGCTCTCCGAGCTCGTAAAGGCTCTCGAAGAGGAGTTCGGCGTTTCCGCTGCTGCTCCTGTTGCTGTTGCTGCTGCTCCGGCTGCTGCTGCTGTTGTTGAAGAGAAGACCGAGTTCGACGTTATCCTGAAGGCTGTTGGCCCGAACAAGATCAATGTGATCAAGGTTGTCCGCGAAGTTACCGGTCTTGGCCTGAAAGAAGCTAAAGAACTGGTTGACAACGCTCCGAAGGCTGTTAAAGAAGCCGCTTCCAAGGACGATGCTGAAGCCATTAAGACTAAGCTGACCGAGGCTGGCGCTGAAGTTGAACTGAAGTAATTTTACTTCTAAATAAAAAAGAGCAGCATTCCGCAAGGGTGCTGCTCTTTTTTTTGTGCTCTTTCGGCAAACATAGTAAAAACCTCTGTGTACAATGCGCTGTACATGAGAGTAGTTCGAACAAAACAGTTTGACGATCTGATATTTTTGTAATCTAGTTGGATACTACCCAGGAAAAACCAACTGTATCAAAAGCATATAAACTAAAGTGCCTCCCGCAATGGAAAGCAATATATTGTGTTTCCACTTGTGAAGAACGGCAATGAAGAGTATTGCAATCATTTCCGGAAGCCAGTTGGATACAGAGTCAAGACTAACATTTTTTAAACAGTATACAACTAAAAATCCCATCATCGCTGGAGGGAGAACTTTGCCAAGATATGTAACAATTTTGGGCAGCTTTTTGTTTTCAGGGAAGAGTAAGAAGGGAAACCATCGGGTGAATTGAGTGCCTGCCGTGACAGCAAGTATTGTAATCAATGTTTGTGTAATTGTTAATGACACATTCTTTTCCTCCCCATTACAAGACTCAGCAAAATTAGTGCCATTGCCGGAATGACGAAGTTATCCGCTTTAAAAATTAACAGACTCACAACCGTTGCCGATATACCAATTGCAGCAGGGATTCGATTCCCTGTTTTACTGATTTGTTCGATCAGAAGAACGACAAACAGGGCTGTTAATGCGAAGTCCAAACCTGAGGTGTTAAAGGTGATGAATTTTCCTAATATTCCTCCAAGGACACTCCCGATGACCTAGTACGCCCAATTCAGCATCGACACAGCAAGATAGAAATTTCCCGGATTGATATCTTTTGGTGGTTCGATCGAGGAGGTAACCGAAAAAGTTTCATCGCACAAAGTGTAAATACAGAAAAAACGGCGCCATCCAAGACCTTTATATTTTTCAAGAAGAGATAAGCCGTAAAATAGGTGACGGGCATTGACCAGTATGCTGAGCAATAAAGCCTGAAATGGGTCAAATGCGGTTGTGAGCAGTGTGATTGCCACAAATTGCATGCTGCCGCAAAAGGCAGTTGCACTAATTAGTCCGGACCACAGCGGACCATACCCTTTTGTGTCCATCAGTACGCCATATGCGATTCCAAGGACAAGAAATCCAGTCAATACAGGAATTGTAAATGGAAAGGCAGTGCGAATCGTTCTGCCAAATTCGGCAGTTTTATTTCGAATCTGTATTTTTTTCATAATCTTCTCCATCTTTTTGATCTTTGGGCGGTTGGCTTTCCGCAGGGTAACCATTTCTGTCTTTTGGAGCAGATTGGTCACATATTTTTGGTAACACTGAGCGGTCAGATTGCTTATTTATTATACAATTAGTTTGGAAGACACACAAGATCACTGCTTATTTTCTTTTGTTTCCAATAAAAAACGGTTTAAAAATAGGATTTGATTGATATGATTCATATATTTTGAGTGAAATTTTTACATAAAATTCCTTTTTACAGCTTCTGCACGAGAAATACAGATTCCCATATTTTTCTTTTTACGGGATATTATAAGTCACTTAGGCCAAGTATGATTAGAAAAAATTCCTGATAAAGTTTTCCATTTTTGGCTTGACGTATGGTTTTGTTTGTGATAATATGGAAACATAAACCAGAAGAAATGTGACCGGGTTATAAAAAACAATACCATGCATGATTAAGAAAAATGCTATTTTTTTTCTTGCTGTAGGGTTGAATTGTTTGGTTCTTGTTGATCAAGAATAAATTTTATATTTTAGCAAAACGGGCGAAAGCTCGCGACGCAAAGCTACAGGGCCTTTTAAATGGCAGCCAGCTGCAATTTTGTTGCAGTTGGCTGCTTTTTTATTTCTATCAAAGCAAATATTCAATGAATTTGTTTTGTTGTACTTAAGGTATGAAATCTTTTCTGAAGATACAAGTGAATAGGGAATCGTTCAGCAAAACGGGCGAAAGCTCGCGACGCAAAGCTATAGGGCCTTTAGAATGGCAGCCAGCTGCAATTTTTGTTGCAGCTGGCTGTTGTTTTATTTGGTCTTCTTTTAGGACAAGCTTAATTTAAAATCGTCGCAGATTAAGAAGCAAGAAGGATTTCGTTTATGAAGGATGATCAAAAAAGCCGGGTCAGTAATATTTCTTCTAACATGGCTTTTTTTCGTGTCATTTGTTATAAGCAGAAGGAAAAAATATGGGGACTCATTCACAACGCTTTTTTTGAAAATCCGATTACATACACAGACTTTGGTGATTTATTGATAAAGTTGAATTGGATGTGTGATGAGCTGCAATTTCCTGCGGCGGCTATGTAGCTTCGGTCGTGGTCATTTACAAAGAAAAGGCAGCTTGGCTCGGTTACAGTTCAAAAGCGCAACGAAGCGGTCATGAGGTCTCAGCAATTCGTTTGGCCGGTTGGTGGTGATGAGCAAGGGGAAACCCGTCAAACAGCGGAGGACATGCCGGTTAACTTTTGTGTGCAGGTGCTTTACCGGCAAAATGCAACCCTACAAGGAAAGATTGCATTGCAAAGCACGATACATCAGGAGAGTAATTTCCGCAGTGGGTTGGAGTTGATTAGTTTAATGGACGGTGCAATTCGTTAAAAACCGCTGAGAAGAATAAAACTCTAAATTACTTGGATATCACGATTGGAAAGGTTTTTGAATTTATGAAGCATGGAAAACATACTGGTTCGGATTCTCTGGGCAAAAAAATTTGGAATATTGTTTCCGGTGTGCTCGTCGCAGCGGTGATACTGCTTGCAATCCTGCTGGTGGGAGTACGTGTGGTGGGTTTGCGTCCGTTTGCGGTGCTCTCCGGCAGCATGGTGCCCAAATATCCTGTTGGTTCGCTGATTTACGTCCAATCGGTTGATGCGAACAAAGTGCAGGTGGGTGATGATATTACCTTTGTACTGAATGAAGATTTGGTCGTTGCAACGCATCGTGTGATTAAGATTGACGCCGAAAATCAGCATTTCTATACACAGGGAATCGCCAATGCTGCTCCGGACGGCAGCCCAGTGCATTTTAATAATCTGATTGGTCGCCCCGTGTTCTGCATCCCGTTGCTTGGGTATGTGAGCAATTATGTTTCGGAGCCGCCAGGACTTTATATCGCGATAAGCGGCGTGATAATTCTTCTTTTGTTGATGTTTGTTCCCGATTGGATTTGCGGCAGCGATGAAAAAGAGAACAGCAAAAAGCAAGAGAAAGATTCGGTTGAGAAAACCGACCACTAATTTTTGGAATCAATTCCGTGCGTTCCTGAATTCAAACGGACACAACGGACTTTGCGAGAGAGGAAATTGTGTTCGTCTCGTTGGCTTGCGGGAACAAAACCGGAAATATTCAAACTAATATTATTAAGGATGGATGAAAAATGAAAAAGCAAAAGAAGATTCTTGTGGCAGCTCTCTCTCTTGTGCTGGTTGCCCTTTGTGCCGTGGGCGGTACGTTGGCTTGGTTGACTGATAAGACCGACACCGTTACAAACACGTTTACGGTTGGTAATGTTTCGCTTACGCTGAAAGAACATTCTTTGAATGATGATGGAAAGACTCTGTCGAACACATGGTTGGATGAAGGGAAGGGTAATACCTACCATCTAATTCCTGGCACAACATATGGGAAAGACCCAACCGTTACTATTGGAGAGACAAGCGAAGACTGTTGGGTATTTCTTAAAGTTAAGGCATCTACAACATTAAGTAATTATCTCACATATACACTTGATTCAGCATGGCAGCAGTATAAAGATGCTAACGGAAACCCTGTTGATGGCGTATATTACCAGGCACAACCTCAGACAAAAAACACCGTACTAAATGTTTTGCAAAATAAAACCGTTACAGTTAGCGATGCACTTAATACCGAAACTGTAATATCAGACTTGACACTTGCTTTTACCGCTTGCGCAGTACAGAGCGCAAATGTGACTACGGTTGCAGACGCTTATGCTAAAACTCCTGCAGAATTTAGACAGTAATTCATAAAATCCGCGCCGGATGGCGCGAAAAAATAAAATGTACATCAAAGGAGTAAAAATCATGACTAAGAAGAAAAAGGTTCTCTCCGTTGCCCTTGCTGCTGTGATTGCAGCTGTTGGCATTGCCGGCGGATCATTGGCATACTTCACCGATACGGACAAGGCTACCAACACCTTTACAACGGGTAATGTTAAGATTGATTTGGTTGAAAAGAAAGCCGACATGGAAACCGATTTTGAAAATGGAGAAAAACTTCTTCCGGGCACGTCCACTAAAAATGCTGTTGCTAAACGTGTGATGGTTGAAAATACAGGCGCTAACGATGCTTGGATTTGGGTCAAAGTTTCTATTCCTACTGCGCTCGATGACACAGATGATGCTAGCAAGAATAGTTTTCACTTTAATACCTATGGCCAATTTGGTGTAGATAGTTATGATTCAACTTGGACTAAGGCATATGCTCAGACTCCAATTACAGATGGAATTATTGATGCAAATCATAACATGGTCAACAATAAAATGGTTTCCGTTGAAGATGGTCTTTGGACAGATGGCGCCTTCATTGAAACAAAAGATGGCTATAATGTATATGTATATAAGATGGAGAAGAAACTTGCCGCAGGAAAACTTTCTCTTCCGGTGATCCGTCAGGTATACATGGACGAGCATGTTTCTCAGAATACAGCAGGTGAAGGTTTTATCCTGGCTGATGGCACAACTACTTACAATGGCAGTTGGGAACTGAAGGTTGAAGCATATGCAATGCAAGCTGATGGTTTTCTCTCTGTTGAAGAAGCCTATGCTGCATATAACGCATAATTAGTTACCCCTTTGTCACTCAGCATGACAATTTTAGCCTGCTCCCAAAAGGGGGCAGGCTATACGCGGATAATTCGTCGCAGAGAATTGAGGAATTGTCTGCGCATAGCCTGCCACGGTGAGTGTGCGGCTTGAACGGGACAAGACAAAATAAACAGAGGAGAGATTTCAATGAAACGCAAGTTGGGAATTATAGCTGCAATTGCAGTTTGTCTTTCAATCTTGAGTGTTGGAACTTTGGCATACTTTACATCAGAAGAAAAAGCAGAAAATGTGATTACATCGGGTAATGTGTTGGTAGAGCTGCAGGAGCAGACCACCGGCGCGGATGGCGAA
Source organism: uncultured bacterium (assembly GCA_934875675.1). GTDB lineage: Bacteria > Bacillota > Clostridia > Oscillospirales > Acutalibacteraceae > CAKXIK01. Next base: position 31,364 of record CAKXIK010000020.1, on the reverse strand, counting down.
CTGGTTGCATGGCCGAAAGACGGCTTGAATGGTGTTATGCCCGGTTCCGAGGTCAGCAAGATTGTTTCCGTCAAGAACACCGGCTCGGGCGAAGCTTGGGTTCGCATTACCCGCGAGGTGACAATTGTTGGCGCGGATGGCGAAAAGCTGCCGGTCATGCTCGAAGCCCCGACTCCTGATGATGTCGGAACCGCGGTTGAACCCGCAGTTTCCTTCGATGATAACACCAAAGCTTGGATTGTGGGCGACGATGGCGCATTCTATTTCAACAGCAAGCTTGCAGCAGGGCAAACAACCGATGCGCTGTTCAACAATGTCACACTCAACAAGCTTCTTCCCAATGAATATCAGGATTGCACCGTCAACGTGGTGATCTCCATTCAGGCTGTTCAGTGCGCAAACAACGGCGATTCTGTGCTTGAAGCGCAAGGCTGGCCTGCAGCATAACAGTCCCGCTTTTATTTGACCAACAAAGGAGGAAATCAATCATGAGAAAATCTTCACGGTTCAAAACGTGGATTTCTGTTTTGCTGTGCATCGTTTTCTGTGCGAGTACGGTTCTCATCACGTCCGGCGCGACAACGGTCACGGATAGTGGTACGGTTACCATTACGGTCAACTATGTTTACGATAGTAACCAGGCAATGGTAGCACAGCCTTGGTCAGCACAGATTACAAAAGGAGATGCGTTTAGTAAGACGGTTGCAGTGCCAAAACAACCGAACTACACGATTCCGGTCGATAAAGCAGTGGGGCTTAATTCAGATATTACGTATTCTGAGGATACAGAAAAGAATGGTTCACTCAATTTTAATTTGAGTGCAGTTACTGAAGACATCACGGTAACGTTGTATTATGTTGCGGGGACAACCAACTATACGGTAAACCATTATTATCAAAATCTTGAGAACGATAATTACGCAGAGCCAATAAGCGTTAGTGTAGAGGGAGCTATCGATGCTTACACTGCAGCAGTAGCAGAGAATACAACTGGATTTATCTGCAAAGGGGTGCCCAAGTATACCATCGCTTCGGATGGAACAACAGTAGTTGATATCTACTATGATCGTGTTTATTATACGGTTATTTTTGATGTAAACGGTGGCATAAATGGTCCGGAACCTGTTTATGCAAAATATGGAACAACCTTTGATAGCACATTAATCACGACCCCAACACGTCAGGGCTATACATTTGATGGTTGGTATCCGGATTCAGAGGGCTCAGAGAAGCTTTCCGGAATGTCAGAAGTTACCCAGAACATCACTTATGTTGCGCATTGGACACCAATTTCGCAAAATGCTAATTATACCATTGTTTTGTGGGGACAGAATGCCAATGATGACGAATACTCTTATCTTTCCTCAAATAGTGCATATGGTGTGCCCGGCTCTTCGGTAAGTTGGAATGAGAAAACCTTAATCTGTAAAGCAGTTCACGAACATACCCAAAAGTGCTATATGGGTTCATTAAAACCAGATACTTCACTTTGGACTTATTTCCGTAGTGATACCGTCACAATTGATGCCAATGGTTCAACAGTATTAAACGTCTATTTCACAAGAAATGAATTTACAATTAATTTTAAGGATGGAAGATCAGCAATTTATTCTATTAAAGAACGATGGGGTACCGACATTAAATCGCATTGGCCTATAAAAGGAACAAATGGGACCACATACAATAAAGGTGAACGTTGGCAGCCTTCCGGAAGTTCGATATATCAGCTGGTTTTGGTCTATATCGCAGTTATGCCAGCAGAAAACTTTACGCTTACAGTTAATAGAGCATATTATGCTGCATATAATATGCATTACATGGTTGAAGCTTTGCCCGGCAGTCAGGGAACAACATCATATAATGGTAAATACTTTACAGAAGCATTCAACGTAAGTGCAAAATATAACTATGTTACAGAAGCGGAAGATTTTTTTGCATTGGAAGGATTTACCCAATGGAAATCAGACCCATCATTTAATGATCAGGAAATAGACATTTATGGTGGTGGTAATGTCTATTTTTACTACACTCGCAATACCTACAATCTTGAATTCTATTCTGGAAATAATTCTACGCCTGACAAGCAGGAAACCCCTTTATATCAAGCCAACCTTGGTCAATATAATTATGAGCCCAAAACTAAACCTGCAAACTTAGAGGATGACGCAGTATTTGTGGGATGGTATCAAAACCCACAGTGCACGGGTGAGGAGTTTGAACTTTCGGCACATACAATGCCGGCGAATAATGTAGCTCTTTATGCAAAATGGCAAAATCGCAGTTATACAGTAAAGACATATACGGATAGTGATTTAAAAGAGCTTTACACTTATGTGGATTACACGGGTAGCCAAGAGGTGGTTAAGTATACGCTGGCAACCGCACCAACCAACCCCACTCCGCCGGAAGGAAAAGCCTTTGTCGGTTGGTTTTATACTGAAAATGGGATTGAAAAGCCATTTTCTTTCACAATGCCAATTGTAAAGGATTATAATCTCTATCCAAAATACTCAGATCAAGTAATGCTGAAATATGTTGTGCATTACTATAAAGCAGGTACTACAGATAAAGTTGCAGCAGATTCGGAAAATACAGTTTTGATTGGCACCAACGTAACGGAAAAAGCGAAGATGGGAACTGATTTGTCAGTACAAAATCCACAAACCTACTATCCGGATGTAACAAGCACCAGTGTTAGAATTGTGGAAGCAAATCAGGAAATTATTTTCTACTACACTGTGGCGAAAGGCGTTCCGTATACGGTAAAATATGTTGACAGTCTGACCAATCAGCCCATAGCGGCGGATAAAGTAGTAAGTGCAGATGAGAATCCTTTCTCAGTCGTTACCGAAAGCTATCTTGCTGTAGATGGATACAATCCAGAAAAATATCAGATTACCCAGGAATTAACCTTCACAACGGATGCTTCCGACAACGTTATTACTTTTTATTATGATAAAGTAAACGTTCAAATAAACTATCAAGTAGTAGGTCCGGATGGATGTGGGACGGTATCACCATCAAATGAGGAAGTTTGGGTTTTAGGTAATGCAACAGGGTCAACAGCAACAGCAAGCGAAAACTTCCGTTTTGTGGGTTGGTATAGCGATGCTGAATGCAACCAAGTGATATCTGGCGACAACACATTCATTCCCAAAAAACCAGAGGGGAAATGGGTGTCGACAACGTACTATGCAAAGTTTGAATATAACTTAACAGAGTTGACTATCCAAAAGCAAGGATGGAATTCACTGGATGTGAATCAGACTTTCTTGTTCCGTGTGACTGGGGATAACGTAGATTTGACGGTTGCCGTTCAAGGGAATGGAAAAACTACCATTGTAGGATTGACGGTCGGTAAGGAATACACGGTTACCGAAATCACAGATTGGTCTTGGCGGTATGATGTTACGAACTTGAAACAATGTAAAATAAAATTGTCAACCGATAAGACAAGCAATATCATCACTGTCACTAACAGCAGAACCAATAACCAGTGGCTCAGCGGTTCGGATGCAGCAGTGAACGTATTTGGGAACGGAGGCGCACAATAATGGTGAGGGAAAAAGTAATCCGCGGAAAACATGCGTTCTCCCGCAACAGAACCAAGTTTCCCAAAAAAGTATTGGCGCTGATTATTTGTGCCACCGTTTTGTTGGTAGGAACCGTGGGCGGAACGATTGCATGGTTGGTAGCGCAAACACCGGTGGTGAAAAACACATTCACTCCGGCACAGGTCAGCTGCGATGTTGTGGAACCGGAGTGGGAGAATGGTAATTCGGTAAAATCCAATGTTCAAATCAAAAACACAAGCAATGTGGATGCATATATCCGCGTGACGCTTGTTGCCAACTGGGTGAATACAAAGACAAATGCCGTTTATGCGCAGCAGCCGGTTGCAGATACAGATTATACGCTCGTTTTGAATACAGCAGCGAATGATGGCTGGTTCAAAGTCGGAAATTACTACTACTGCAAGACTAAAATAGCTGCCGATGATATGACCCCGGTGCTAATTAACAGTTGTTCGCAGATTGAGGGGAAGGTGCCCGAAGGCTACACGCTACAGCTGCAAGTAATCGCAGAAGCAATTCAGGCGGATGGCGTCAACGGTTCCGCCCCGGTTGTGCAGAGTGTGTGGAAAGATGTAATAGTGGACAGCAGCAATAATCAGCTTGTAGTTAAAAATTGAGGAGGGGATACAGAATGAAACAGAGTAAAATTGCGAAATGGTTTGTGTCCCTTCTTGCGATAGCGGCTCTTTGCTTTGCAACTATGCCAATGGCAAGCGCGGCGGATTCATCCGTTCAATATCAGGGCGGTGCAGAAAAATTTGTATTCCTGCCCGGCAGCGACCAAAGCCCGACAGACCTTTTCGATAATTTTAAGGGTGTTATGCCGGGCGATACCCGCACCCAGGCGGTGCATGTGCGCAACAATCTGCCCGAAGGCACCACCGTCAGGCTCTATCTGCGTGCAGATGCGGTGGATGAGCAATATCAGGAATTCCTGTCGCAGATGACGCTGCAAGTGATGCAGGGCGACAAAACTATTTTTGAAGCGGCAGCCGATCAGCAGGATTCGCTGAGTGAAAATGTGTTGCTTGGTGAGTTCGTTTCCAATGGTACAACTGAGCTGAAAATCACGCTTAATGTACCGTTGACCATGGGAAATGATTTTCAGAATGCCGTTGGTAAAATTCGATGGGTGTTCACAGCGGAAGAAATTCCCGATGAAGAGATTGTCGATAGCGAGCCTCCGCTCGTTGGGCCAAGCAGCAACCCCGAAGAGGCTGACATTCCGGATGACGATGTCCCCGGAACCGGCGGCAGGGCGATGGTTCCCGTAATTGCCGGTCTGTTGGCGATTTCAGCAGGGTGCTGTGTCTTGATTGTAATTAACAAACGGCGCAATAACGATCAACATTAATTTCAAATAGAAATCGGACGAACTGCCAAGCTGAAAATGGCAGTTCGTCCGATTTTGTTTTGAAATGACCGTGCAGGGAACACAAGACTCAATCGCCGGATAAAACGAACATAAACAAAGTCCCATCGCTTTTCTGACGGTCATATCATAAAATGCAGCAGTTTTTTGCCGTTTGCAATGATACTGCTGGTTTCCTGTTCGTGGCGAGTGACCAAGCAATTTGAACTTGACGCACACAAATCAGCGTGTTATGGTTATATTAACTCGGATTCCGCTGAAAGGAATGACGAATATGAATGAAGAACAACTGAAAAAATGCCTGTTGCCGCTGCGCCCGCATGAACTTGCGATGAAGCAGTATTTCAATCAATATCCAAAGGCATATGCCGGTGTCAACGGTGGCTGGGAAGATTTTAAAGCAAAATGCCGCAGGGAATATGGACGAAACCTCTCATTTCCCAACCTTTCGTCCCGCTTCTTTTTGGGACCGGAGCTGACCGAGGCAGAGTGCTTTGCTAATACGCATCAGGAAGTGCAGGTCATTTTGCATGATCGTTTTTTTCCGCCATATCGGCAGCATGTCGGTTTTTTAAAAATACTGTACTCCCTGTCTGGCAGTGCAGAATTTTATTATAATCAGGAAAAGGTGATTCTTTCGGCAGGTGATTTTGTGATTGTCCCGCCGGGAGCGGACCATGCAGTTTTTTCCGGCAGCGCAGATGCCCTTACACTCAATATTGTTATAAAAAAGAGCACCTTTGGGAGTGCATTTGCAAGCTTGTTGGCGGGGAAGGATCTGATTTCGGATTTTTTCTGGAAGATGCTTTATTCCAAAACAGGTGCGGATGCATTGCTTTTTCAGTGCGGAAGCGACGCACGTTTGCTCGAATCTGTTATCCGTTTATATGAGGAGACCGTTTGTGAGCAAAATCCGAATGATGTGCTGATCAAAGGACTGGTGATTCTTTTTTTCGGCACGGTGATCAAATATCACGCACAGAATGTGGTGGAGCTCATCTCCGAGAAAGCGGTGCGAAAGGTGTTCCCCGGAATGATTCGCTACATTCTTGAAAACTATCAAACGGTTACGCTTTCAACGCTTGCGGAGCATTTTCACCGCAGTGAAGGTTATGTCAGCCGGTATATTCATGCTGAAACCGGTACCACATTCCGGTTGCTGCTGCGGGAATTTCGTCTGGAACAAGCCGCCGAGATGCTGCGCAGTTCGGAATGCACAATTGAAGAAATTGTCAATGCAATCGGCTATACGGAAGCAAGCCGATTCTACCGTAACTTTAAGGAGCGTTTTGGACTCACACCCACGGCGTATCGTGAACGAACCAGTTTGCCCGGCGTGGTTGGCAGGTGATTGGAATCATTTTGCAGATATTTTATAATATCTTGGCATATATGAATCATAAGCTTCTGATAAATGAAAAACACCGCAAAACAGCCCGAAAATCAAACCGGACTGTCTTGGCGGTGTATAGTATGAAAAGTATCAGGAGGATTCATCTATGAGAAAAACCATGGCAATGGTTCAAAAAAGGCTGGCAGCGTTGATACGCAGACGGGGACCCAAAAAGTTTTTCGCCGAACTGGGAACGGTTCTCATTCTGTTCCTTTTGCCGTTGCTTGTGGTAATTGGAATTCTTGGAAACTCAGCAGGAAGCAAAAAAAATGAAAAAACTCCATTGAGTGAGGATTCATCAAGTAAATCCAGCCAACCCAATACAGAGATTGATCCGTTGAATTTCGTGAATGCGGAGATAAAGAATAACACAGATCTGACCCGCTGGGCAGAGCTTGCTTATCAAAATCACTGGGGATATGTGCTCGGAACCTTTGGGCAGATATTGGATGAAAATCTGTTGGAATATAAATTGGTTCAATATCCAAATTCGGTGCCAGGGGATGAAAGCCTGATTCGCAAGACCTGGATGAGCGGCCGTGTTGCCGATTGCGTGGGGCTAATTAAAGGATATGTATGGTATAATGCAGATACTGGCACCATTGATTATGGCGCCTGCGGATTACCCGATGTGGACGCAGGAGGAATGTACCGTCTTGCATCGGTAAAGGGAACGATCAATACGATGCCGGATATCCCAGGTCTGGCAGTGTATATCATGGGAAAGCATATTGGTATCTATGTCGGCAACGGAGAAGTGATTCATGCCATGGATACTGCACATGGTGTTGTAAAATCAAAACTGTCTGCCGGCAGTTGGACACATTGGCTGCAGGTGCCGGGAATTGAATATTTTAATTAATATATTTTCGACGCAAAAAAGAATATACCGATCATTCGAGCAGAAACACCTGACGGAGCATTGGCTGCGCACCGGTCTGAGGATCCATTTCCATAATCATAATATCTTTCATAAATTCATTCCAGCGGTCAACCACAGGGCTTTCTGCCTGCACCTTAGCGGCATATTCTGCACCTTTTTCGCATTCATAATACCCAAACAGCTCGTTTCCGGTATTCCAGATTGTGTAATTACAGATGCCGGCTTCCTTGAGTACCTCAACCATTTCAGGCCAGATTTCCGCGTGTCTGCGGCAATATTCTTCCAACTTTCCATCACGTACAATGGCTTTCCAAGCATAACGTTCCAAAAAAATACCCCCTGTTTTGATGTAATTTTAACGCTACTATTATTATAAAATAAAAAAGAAAAAAAGAAAAGAAGGAAAATAAATCATATTGCTTATTTTTTCGTTGTTCGTGTTGACAATTGTCGAATTTATTGCTAATATTAATTTATTCGTTTAAAGAATGTTCATATAGCATTCACGGTTCTATAAAATTCAATATTTATACAAATCTCGCACAAAAACGGCAAAAACAAAAGTCCTTTCTGTGGATGCTTGGCCGTTGCTTGGACGGGATTGTATCTGTCTTTTCAGTCGATATATTCAGCGCGATATGGGCCGCTAAGTTTCTACAAAACAACCGTAAATTGTTTTGCTATCGAAGCTTATTTGTTGCCCCCTTTTGTGCTGAAATGCCGAAAGGGCTTTTTTTATTGGCGTCTTGTCGGACGTGTTAAAAATAAGAAAAGAAAAATAAGAGGAGGGAATATTCTCAAATGGAAAAGTTCTTTAAACTCAAAGAGCATGGCACAACGGTTCGCACCGAAGTGATGGCCGGTTTGACCACGTTCTTTGCAATGGTGTACATCTTGATGGTGAACGCCAACATGTTCGCAAATCCCTTTGGAGACGGAACCAATGTTTTGGGTGTCTCTTACGGTGCGATTTACATCGCAACAGCAATCTCGGCTGTCGTCGGCACTGTGCTGATCGGCCTGCTCTCCAACCTTCCGCTTGCACAGGCCAGCGGTATGGGCTTGAATGCATTCTTTGTCTACACGGTTTGCGTTGGCTTTGGCTTTACTTATGCAAACGCACTGGTGTTGGTCCTGATTGATGGTGTTGTCTTTATTCTGCTGACTGCTACCGGTCTGCGCAAAAAGATCTTCTCTGCTATTCCGAATGCAGTTCGCATTGCAATTCCTGCCGGTATCGGTCTGTTTATTGCATTTTTGGGCCTGCAGAATGCAAAATTGGTTGTCCCGAGCACCAGCACAGGTGTGACCCTTGGCTCCTTCAATCTGTTGAAGGCAGGCAGCTGGGCAACAATTATGCCGATGCTTGTTACACTGATTGCGGTTCTTGCAATTGCAATCATGTCCAAAAAGAATATCCGCGGTGCAGTGCTGTGGGGCATCGTTGGCGGTGCAGTGCTGTATTATCTGCTTGGTTTGATTACCATTCCGGATTTCTTTGCAAATCTGGGAATTACCATGAGCAGCCCGTTTGATGCCTTCAAAGAGTTTGGCACACAGGCATTTGCCAAAGTGTTCACCGAAGGCTTCAACTTCTCCGCTTTTGCAGAGGCACATGGCACTGCAAATCTGATTCTGACCATCCTGACCACTGCTTTGGCTTTCTGCATGGTCGACATGTTTGATACCCTTGGTACCCTGTACGGCGCTTGCGCTCGCGGCAACATGCTCACCAAAGAAGGCGAAGTACCGAACATGGATCGTGCAATGATGGCGGATGCTATTGCAACTGCCACCGGCGCGATCTGTGGTACTTCCACTGTTACCACCTATGTTGAGTCTTCTGCAGGTGTTGCCGAAGGCGGCCGTACCGGTCTCTCCTCTATGGTAACTGCTGCGTTGTTCTTCATCGCAATGTTCCTCAGCCCGATTGCTCAGCTGATTCCCGGCTGTGCTACCGCTGCAGCTTTGATTTATGTTGGCGTGCTGATGATGGCTTGCGTTAAGGATATTGATTGGCACTCCATTGATGTTGCTGTGCCTGCATTTTTGACCATGGCTATGATGCCGTTCTCTTACAACATTTCGTTTGGTATTGCATTTGGCTTGATCTCCTATGTTGTAATCAAGCTGTTTACCGGCAAAGTGAAAGAGGTCAAAGTTGCCACTTGGGTTATCACAATTCTTTTCCTGGCAATGCTGTTCCTGACTCACTAATTATTGCTGAATAAGATTGAAGTTAAAAAGAAATCCGGACAAGCGTTATTGCTGGCCCGGATTTCTTTTTGTCATTAGGTCAATATATTGATGCAGTTTTTCTCCGGTATTGAGCCGATCATTTTCGTGATGCGCAGTCATCTGAATCCGAACCGGCAGGGAAATGAAGAAACTGCGGAGTTCATCATCTTCCATTAGTAGCTGATGCAGATCTCTTGCCATGGAATCGTCCCTTTCAAAAATTCTTTGCCAGTAGTTTGCGCCGCGAATGGAAAATCATGCAAAGATTTTCATGTGTGAAAAATTTCATCAGCCGGTATTCAATTCCGGCAAAGTATGATATACTATAAAAAATATTTGCAATTATTTTGTATTGTAGCATAGCAATCAAAAAAGGGGGAAGAAGCGATGCCCGAATGGAATCCTGAACAATATTTAAAGTTTCGGACGGAGCGCACACAGCCGGCGGTGGATCTGATCTCCAGAATTCCGCTGGATTCGCCCGCGGATGTACTGGATGTTGGTTGCGGACCGGGAAACAGTACGGTTGAACTGTTCAAAAGGTTTCCCAATGCAAATATTCTGGGAATTGATTCCTCTGAACGAATGATAGAAACTGCAGCAGCACAGTATCCGCAGATGCGGTTTGCAGTATGCGATGCAGAACATGAACTTCCTTCTATTGGACGGAGATTTGACGTTGTTTTTTCCAACGCATGTATTCAATGGGTGCCGGAGCATCGAAAACTGATTCCTGCCTTGATGGACTTGTTGCGCCCGGGGGGTATTTTAGCGGTACAGACCCCCATGAATTATGAAGAACCTATTCATCAGATTATTTCAAGAACGGTTGCATCCCAGGAGTGGAGCAGCAAACTCTCCAGCTCCAGAATATTTTATAATCTGACTCCCGCAGAATACTTTGATCTTCTTTCTGAAATTACAGAGGATTTTTCTCTTTGGTCTACCACGTATTATCATATGATGCCGTCCCATGAGGCAATTATGGAATGGTATCGTGCCACCGGATTGCGACCGTATTTGGATGCACTGAAAACGGAGACGGAACGGAATGCTTTTGAGCAGCAAATTTTTTTGCAGGTTCAAAAGGAGTACCCTCGGCAGCAGAGTGGCAAAATAATTTTTCGGTTTCCAAGGTTCTTCTTTTTGGCAAAAAGAAGCCGTTTCTAAGTTGAACTTTCTATCAATATGCCAAACAACAACGTTACCTGCGAAAGGGGCAGACAACATGAAACATCTGATTGATCCGTTGGACTTGTCGGTTGAAGAAATTGACGGCTTGATTGCGGTTGCACAGGACATCGAGAAAAATCCCGAAAAATATGCCCATGTTTGCGAGGGCAAAAAGCTTGCAACGCTTTTTTATGAACCCAGTACGCGTACACGGTTGAGCTTTGAGGCAGCTATGATGAATCTCGGCGGCAAGGTGCTCGGATTTGCTTCTGCAGATTCCAGCAGCGCAGCCAAGGGAGAAAGCATTGCGGATACAATTCGTGTGGTATCAAGTTTTGCGGATATCTGTGCAATTCGTCATCCCAAGGAAGGCGCACCACAGGTTGCCGCGCAATTTTCCGGAATTCCGGTGATTAATGCAGGTGATGGCGGTCATCAGCATCCAACCCAGACACTCACCGATCTGCTCACCATCCGAATGCTCAAGGGTCGTCTGGATCACTTGACAGTGGGACTTTGCGGTGACTTGAAATTCGGACGCACGGTTCATTCCCAGATCAAAGCCCTGTCACGGTATCAGGATATTCGCTTTGTATTGATTTCTCCGGAAGAACTCCGAATTCCAAGCTACATCCGTGAAGAAGTTTTGCGTGCAAAAAAGATTCCGTTTCAGGAAGTGGAACGGATGGAGCCCGTTCTTTCGCAACTGGATATTTTGTATATGACGCGTGTACAGAGGGAACGATTCTTTAATGAAGAAGATTATATCCGGTTGAAGGATACTTATATTTTGGACAAGAACAAGCTGCAGTATGCCCGCCCCGACACATATATTCTGCATCCGCTGCCCCGTGTGAATGAAATATCCACCGAAGTGGATTCCGACCCCCGTGCAGCATATTTCCGTCAAGTACAATACGGTGTCTATATCCGTATGGCATTGATTTTGAAGCTGTTGAATATCAACGTGGATTAACGGTACAAGAAAAGGAGAATAACACAATGTTGAATGTTGGCAGCCTAACCGAGGGCATCGTAATTGACCATATCAGTGCAGGCAAAGGGATGATGATCTACCATTATCTTCATTTGGATGAATACGAGGGCAGTGTTGCGATCATCAATAATGCACGCAGCAGCAAGATGGGCAAGAAGGATATTATCAAAATTGAATCGGCGGAAAATATCAATTTTGATGTGCTGGGTTTTATTGACCCAAATGTTACGGTTAGTGTGATTCATGACGGTAAGCTGACAAAAAAATTCAAGCTCGACCCGCCGGATCGGCTGGTCAATATTGTCCGCTGCAAGAATCCGCGCTGTATCACTTCGGTGGAACCGGGAATTGATCAGATTTTCACTCTCACCGATCGTGAAACCAATACCTACCGCTGTGTTTATTGCGAACAGGAGTACCGTTCCAAGGAATAATCCGCTTGGCGGGAAGAAAGGGAGTTTTATCATGTATCCGCCTTTTAACGGGGCTATGCCGCCTTCTCAGAATTTTTATTACGGGGATCCCGAATATTTTGAAAAGCAGCAGGAAAAACGTCAGATTTCGCGGCGGGGAAGCGGAATTGGTCTTGCCATTGTGGGAATGCAGGTTTTGCCGTATGTGCTTTCCACAATAGCTGCTGCGGTGCTTGCTGCAGTCGGATTAATGGATCCGTTGGCAATCAATAACGGATATAGTGGAATGCAGCCGCTTACCTATTATATTTATTACGCGATTCTATACCTGCTTATGGTAACGGTGCCATTTTTGGTTTTGATGCCGTGCTTTCATTTGCGTTTCGGCCAGGTAATGCCGTTCAAAAAAACGGCTCGCCCGGGGCTGCTGGTGCTTGCCGGTGTCGGCGGTCTTGCAATGTGTATGGCATCCAATTATCTTGCTACGCAATACAGTGTCGTGATGCAGGGAATCGGAATTCCGACGGATATGAGTTCTCTTCCGAATGACGGCTCGTTGGTTTCGCAAATCTGCTATTTCATTATTATTGCAATTCTGCCGGCTTTTGCGGAGGAATTTGCTTTTCGCGGTGTAATGCTTCAGCTGCTGCGTCCTTATGGGGAAGCTTTTGCGGTCATCGGATCAGCTTTCGCATTTGGCGTAATGCATGGTACCGTGATTCAAATTCCCTTTGCGTTTGCAGGAGGTTTATTCTTTGGATATATCGCGGTGCGCACGGGTTCCATCTGGCCTTCGGTACTGCTGCATTTTCTGAATAACGGACTCTCCTATTTTCAAGAGCTGATTCAGAATAACTCTGGAAATTTTATTTATGAACAGACATCGACGGTGCTGATTTATGCGCTCTTCCTGATTACAACCCTCGCCGGGCTGATCTGTCTTGCAGTTTTGCTTCACAAAGATAAGAACTTTTTCCGCACTAACCCTGATACAATGCATAAATTGAACGAAAAAGAAAAGTTCGGCAAGTTGGTTGGCAATCCGGGCATGATTATTGCGCTGGTCATTATCAGTATCAGCATGCTTGTGCAAATGCTGGTGCCGGGGCTGGTTTCATGATGGAGGAGCGTTTTATGCGCGCTGCACTGCAGCTGGCAAATGAAGCGGCAGCACAGGGAGAAACCCCGGTTGGTGCCGTGGTGGTATATGACGGAACGATTGTCGGAACCGGACGCAACCAGCGCGAGCAGAATAAAAATGCACTGTGCCATGCGGAGATTGAAGCAATCAACGAAGCTTGCAAAAACCTGGGCGGTTGGCGGCTGTGGCAATGCGAGCTTTATGTGACGCTGGAACCGTGTCCGATGTGTGCAGGAGCGATTATCAACGCCAGAATTCCGCGCGTTTGGTATGGAGCACATGACCCGAAAGCAGGATCTTGCGGTTCGGTAGTAAATTTGTTTGCACTGCCCTATAACCACAAGCCGGAGTGTACGGGCGGGGTTCTGGAAGAAGAATGTGCCGCGCTGCTCAAGCAATTTTTTTCCCGGCTGCGAAAAAAGCGTGCCCAGGAAAATAAACGTGAGGTGTGCAAAGAAATTAATGCATGAAAGGAAGATCGCTCATGATGCGGATTGGTCATGGTTATGATGTCCACCGTCTGGTGCCCGACCGAAAATTAATTTTGGGCGGTGTGGAGATCCCGCATGAAACAGGTCTGCTTGGCCATTCCGATGCCGATGTATTGACGCACGCCGTGATGGATGCTCTGCTGGGTGCTGCGGCAATGGGAGATATCGGTACGCTTTTTCCCGATCAGGATGACCGTTATGCCGGTGCGGATAGTATCGGGTTGCTGCAGAAGGTTGTTGACCGCCTTGCCGCTGCAGGATATCAGATCGGAAATCTGGATGTTACAGTGCTGGCGCAGGCTCCCAAGTTACGCCCGTTCATCGATTTGATGAGGGAAAACCTTGCAGCCGCATGCAGAATTTCAGTGGGGTTTGTCAGTGTAAAAGCGACCACAGAAGAGGGACTCGGCTTTTCCGGACGTAAAGAGGGAATTGCAGCACATGCGGTTTGTTTGATTGAACAATCAAATACTTGTGCCGGCATGTAAAAAGACTGAATGAAATCAATCAGGGGCAGGTGACGGGAATTTTCCCGCCGCCCGCCCTTTTTTGCTCGCAATTTTCTGTGCCCGCGTTGTTCAAGAATTATCGGACAGAACACGACTATGCTGCATAAGATAAACCGAGAGAACAGCGCTTGGCTGTGGGAAAGGAGTTGTCTCAGCCTTGAAAAAGGATTTGATTATTGTTAGTTCGGTGACTTATGCGATGAAGGGAAAAGAACTGCTGCAAAAGCGCGGTTTTAAAGCATATATTACACGTCTGCCGCAAATTAAAGAGGAAGCGGGATGCGGATACTGTGTTTATGTCAGCGAAAATACAGATCTCGCGGAACAAATTCTCAGAGCAGCAGGGATTCGTGTGCTCGGCAGAAGCGTTGTCGAGGAGTAAACCTGTGTTTTGCACGAAGGACAAGGAGCGATCATTATGATTTATCTGGATAACGGCGCAACCACTTACCCCAAACCTCCGCAAGTGCGCAAAAGGATGAGTGAGGCGCTTCAAAATCTTGGGGCAAATCCCGGGCGTGCCGGTCATGCTATGGCGATGCAGACGGCGGAGGCGGTGTTCCATACAAGAGAATCGGCGGCAGCGTTGTTTCATGCCGCAGGGCCGGAAAATGTGGTGTTTACGTTAAACTGCACGCAGGCAATCAACCTGGTTCTCAAAGGTTTGCTGCATCCCGGCGATCATGTTGTCCTCTCCTGCCTGGAACATAACGCGGTGCTGCGCCCAGTGTGGAGCTTAACGAAACAGGGTGTCTCCTATACGGTGGCAAAGGTGTTTCCAGGCGATGATGACCGTACACTGGAATCTTTTGCAAGCTGTATCAAGCCCAATACCCGATTGATTGCCTGCACCCATGCTTCCAATGTGTGGGGAATTCGTCTTCCTGCCCAGCGGTTGGCGGCGCTGGCACACGAGCATGGCGCTGCGTTTTTACTGGATGCAGCCCAAAGTGCGGGGACGGTTCCGATTGATATGAGCAAGATGCAGATGGATTACCTTTGCTGTGCGGGTCACAAGGGGCTCTATGGTCCGATGGGTACCGGAATGCTCATTTTTGCACCCGGTGCCGAGCTGCAGCTGGATACAATAATCGAGGGAGGTACCGGAAGTGCGTCGGCATCTCCGGAACAGCCGGTGATATTGCCGGATCGATTTGAAAGCGGAACTGGCAATACACCTGGAGAAATCGCACTGGGGGCCGGAATCGACTTTATTCGCAGTATGGGAGAGAAAAAAATCTTTTTGCATGAAATGAATCTGATCCGCAGACTGTATCGTCGATTGGAACAGAATCCAAATATAATTCTTTATACTCCCGAGCCAGATGATGAGCATTATGTTCCTGTGCTTTCGTTTAACGTGGAGGGTTTCAGCAGCGAAGAAACCGCGACTAGACTGGATAAAGCCGGATTTGCACTGCGCGCCGGACTGCACTGTGCTCCGCTTGCGCATGATTGGGCGCAAACAATGCAAACGGGTGCTGTGCGCTGTGTACCGTCAGTATTTACACGTCCCGAAGAGGTTGACGCGCTGGCAAAACAGCTAACTTTGCTTAAAAATAGCAGATAGACTTGAATTTCCTAAGAGTTATGGTAAAATAATGATTAATAGAAAGAATCGGATGTAACCGTGCAGGAGCAAAACAAATAGGCGGTATGCTGCCGGAAAGGCATGGTCGGAGAATATATGGAAGCTCTCCAGGATTTGTGGATGCAATTTATAGCGGTGTTGAGTACATTGCGTTGGAACGATGTACTCGACATTGCTATGATTTCTTTTATTATTTATAAGGCAATTCAGTTGATTCGCGATACCCGTGCGGCACAATTGGTCAAGGGTATTTTGGTGGTTGCAATTTTGTATGGGGTTGTTCGCCTCACACAGCTCGAAATGATGCAGATATTGTTTGACAGCTTGGTGCTGCAGGTTGGTATTTTTTCTGTTATTGTTCTGTTTCAGAACGAGATTCGTCATGCACTCGAACAGATTGGCCGCAGTAAGCTGAGTAACCTGAAAATTCTGGGTATCAATTCAGGAACCGAAAATGAAGCGGTTTCCACAACGCTTGC
This sequence comes from uncultured bacterium, assembly GCA_934875675.1. Taxonomy (GTDB): domain Bacteria; phylum Bacillota; class Clostridia; order Oscillospirales; family Acutalibacteraceae; genus CAKXIK01. The sequence goes on along the minus strand of CAKXIK010000020.1, from coordinate 15,109 downwards.
AATCCGTGCAGTCGCAAATGCGTGCCAACAACTGCGCAATTTGAGAATGGGTGCACTGATTGTTTTTGAGCGCGATACCAGTTTGGGCGAAATTGTACGCAGCGGCATCATTGTGAATGCGGAATTGTCGGCAGAACTGATTGGAAATGTGTTTTTTAACAAAGCACCGCTGCATGACGGGGCGGCAATTATTCGGGGTAATCGATTGTATGCTGCCGGCTGTATTTTGCCGCTCACACAGAATACGGCAATCAGCAGTGAACTTGGCACGCGTCATCGTGCTGCAATCGGCATGAGTGAGGCTTCGGATGCCGTTGTCGTAGTTGTCTCAGAGGAAACCGGAAACATTTCCATTGCACGCGGCGGTCGGCTGACCAGAAACTACACAAAGGAAACCTTGATTTCTGCATTGGAATCGCTGTTGATTACAGATATCGGTGCAGGAAAAAGCAGTGAGAAACGTTTGTTTTCCAAAAGCCCCAAAAAGAAAGACCATAAAAACTGATTGTGTGTCTGCCGAGGATAAAATTTGTTTGTGCGCACGACCGAAAAACCTGGCGGAGTGAAAGGTAAGGTTATGCAATGAAGAAAAATAAGAATACCACTGTGCCGCCGGAGAATCCAGCGGCCGGTGCAACCGATATTGAAAATATGGAATATGAGGCTGCGGAACCTGCTGCAGAGGAAAAAACGCATACACTGGCAGCTGCCCGAAAAAAGTTTCGGTTTAGCCGTTTGTTTGACAATAATTATCTGGTAATGATTTTTTCTGTTTTTTGTGCATTTGTCTGTTGGGTTGTAGTGTCTTCCTCCGCGTCAAGCGAGGAAATTACCCGCATCATTTCCGATGTTCCGATCGACTATTCTCTTTCCTCCAGTGTTTCCGGCGATTTAGGATTACAAGTTATCAATACCTCTAACTCGCAAAAAACAGTCAATGTCACAATCACCGGAAAAAAGTATATTGTAGGTCAGATTACGAAAGATGATCTTGCCGCTACCGTTAAGCTTTCTGATGTAACAGGAGCAGGCACTTACCGCGCCGAGGTTAAAGCACAGGCAACCGGAAAATTAACCAATTTTACAATTTCTTCAACCGATCCGGGCTTTGTAAGTGTTCGGCTTGACCGTACCATTTCCAAGGAATATTCGCTTGGTATCAAAACAAATTCCTATCAGGCGGGCGAAGGCTATACGCTGCTTCAACCGCGGCTTTCCAGTGTAAAGGATACGATTAAGATTACAGGACCAACCACAGATTTGGAAGAGATTGCAAAGGTGGTTGCCATTACAGACGAGATTCCGTCGGTTGTCAGCCAGACAGGAAATTATCAGGCCAAGGTAGTTCTGTATGATGCAAACGATCAGGTGATTAATAATCCTGCATTGGATCTGGAATTCACAGAAGCCGAGGTAACCATTGTTGTGATGCAGCTAAAAACACTGCCGGTGGAGGTTACGCTCGCAAATGCCCCGCAGGGAGCAGAAAATATTTCAATTAAGCTTTCCCCGTCCTCGGTGCAGGTTTCCGGAGCGAGCGATGTTTTCTCCACACTGGAGTCGTTGAATGTGGGTACGATTGATTTTACCAAGGTAAATACCGATCATACCGAATTTACGTTTGATTTGAAATCAGCCCTGCCAAGCGGATGCTCGCTGGAGGACGATATCACAGAGGTTACCGCAACCGTGAACCTGGCGGGCATGCGGACACGTGAATTTGATGTGACTAGTATTAAGCTTTCCGGTGCAAACAACAGTTCTGCGGTTCGCGTGCTGACCAAAACGATCCGTTTGAACATCACCGGGCCGGCAGAACAGATTGAAGGAATCACTGCAGATGACATCAGTGTGCTTGTGAATCTTGATCAGGAAGCACAGTCTACCGGAAAACATGAAATTCCGGTAACCGTGCAGATTGATGGCGGTGACCGCTGCTGGGCTTATGGTTCGCCGACTGTATTTGTTCAGGTGCTCAACAGTGCGTCCTCCTCTTAATCGGGACAAGAAATCAGCGAAGAATTATGTATAAATGTCACAGGCATATAAAGGAAAAGGCGCTGTTGCAGATATCCGCAACTCGCGCGGAAAAAACAAGGACGAGATTGAAACCCTTTACGGGCAACAACCTCGTCCTTGTTGCTATAGAATTAACAGTGTAATATGAAACATTTCTAACTACAACATAGATGACATCCTGCATTTTCCCAATCTTATGAACGCACTTCTGCGGAACCTCCTTGGCTACCGTATCCAGGAAGAACTGTTTGAAAAGGGCTCGACCGTACTCCGCTGACTGACCCGAGACCGCCGATGGGGATTCTCCGCAGTTCCACATTCATCTACCGTAAGTGGCTATGATTTTTTGAACTATTGCAATTCGCTATAATATGATCGTATATGTCCAACAAGGTTTCCATACTTTATTTGAATCGCTCGTACTCATAATGGAAATAATGATATCCATTGCAATAGAATAATGTTCACACAACCCATTCCGGTTCAATTGAGACTTATATTGTAAAGATAAATCTTCCGAAATCAGTGATTCACACAAATCACATGTAATGTCAATTCCCAAAAGAGATTTTTGGTATTCATCAATTTTTTTAATAGGAGTATGGTCATATAATATAATTTCACAACAAATATGATTTGATTGAAAAAACAAAGATAATTTACTAAACTCTCAAGATTTTTAGTTGAAAACGGTTTTTCAATGAGTAAGATGTATTCAAAGTATTTTTGAAGCAAAATACCTATTTTTCTATTTCCTTTAAAATTAAGAGTAGTTAAAGAACGTTCAATTCCTCGATAATGTGAACGAATTGGTACGATATCGTATTTTATAAAATCTCCAATAATGTAATATTCAATAAAGGTAATGTATATTTTTATCTGACAAGATTTTCCAGAATACCAGATGACCCTCAAAGTGGGAGATTTTCTATATAGTTTAGGTGCGATTCTTACACTTGAAAGCAAAATTAAGTGACAAGATCAAAATTATAGGATATAATGAAGTAACATGGTATTATGTAAGAATATTGAGTGGAGTTAAGTATCTTGAAGAATGTAAATAAAAAAAATAGGATAGACCTTCGTCCATATATCTTACTGGTAGTCTCAACGTTACTAATAGTCCTTACGGTTTGTTTTGCTGCTGGTGATATAGGCTTTGACAATGAAGAAGCGGTTCTTCTCAACAGTGGATGGACGTATGTTAAAAGCGATGGAAGCCGCCAGGAAGTGACGCTTCCCGTTGATTTGGATACGCCTGCGGGAGAAACAACAGTTATAGAAACGGTGTTGCCTAATTACATATCTCCACAGTGTACCGTATGTTTACGTGCTTCCATGCAGTTGGTTCGTGCATATGTGGATGATGCGCTGATATATGAGTTTGGTACGGGTGACAAGCTTCTGACGGAAGAAGACGCCAGAAGTGCCTGGGCTCTTTTTCGGCTCCCGGACGACAGCATGAACAAGACCCTGCGTATCGAGCTGACATCTCCGTATGATGGTTTTTCGGGGAAAATAGGTGATATTTATTTTTCCAGTAAGGCGTCCATTCTGTTTGATATCTTTAGTACCTATTCCATTGGCTTTTTTGTATTTGTCGCATTGGTTCTCATTGGCGTTATTTTGCTGGTCATGTTCTTATCTACAGCAGTTTCGGGACTAAGAAATCTATCCCTGTTGTATCTTGCTCTGTTTTCTGTAATGGTTGGTTTATGGGTGCTTGGCGAATCCAAAACTGCCCAGTTTTTTATAGGAAATGAATACCTTGCCACGAAGCTTTCATTTTATGCCTTACTGGCCACGCCGTTGCCGTTTACGCTGTACCTTGATAATGCCTATAAACGCCACACGCCGGCATACCCCACATTTTTCTTTTGGCTTTTTACCGTAAACCTTGTTGTTTCCGTTGTGTTGGAACTCACAGGAAGGGCATATTTGTTTAAGACGCTGATATCCGTACATCTGATGATACTGGCTTTGATTATTGTTACCATTGCAGCACTCTTGGTTGAAACATTCAAATATCATAACCGAGATGCCTGTGTTCAATTAATCGGTCTTTGTATTCTTGCTTTGTCTGGAGCTCTTGAATTAACCGCTATGTGGTCTAGCTCATATAATCTGATTTCTAAATTTTTCCGAATAGGGATTCTGCTGTATGTCGCCTATATGGGTGTTGCAACTTTTCGAAGACTGCTCACGCTTGCTTGCGAAAGCCAGGAAGCAGAGTATTTTCACCGTCTGGCGTTTACTGATGTGGTTACGGGAGGCAATAACCGCATGGCATTCGAGCGAGATGCTGAAAAGATATTCGTTCATGGTGGAAAAGCCGGAAACTGGCTGGTTTTGTTTGACCTTGACCATTTAAAGATTATAAACGACACCATAGGTCACCAAACAGGTGATAAGGCCATTCGGATAGCGTATCAATGCTTATCAGAGGCATTTGGTGAAATTGGTACCTGCTATCGCATAGGTGGGGATGAATTCGCCTGTGTTTCCTGTTCGGTCTCCGAAAACACGGTGGACGAGTGTTTGAAAAAGCTTGATGAATTGGTACGTCATACCCAAGAAAAAGTGGGCTATGACTTTGGCATCTCATACGGAAAGGGAATATTTGACCCTGAAACAGAAGATTTTCGTACGTTTTATGTAAATGTTGATGGGAATCTATACTCTAACAAGCAAAAGAAACAACAACCTGCAATGTTTATATAAAATAAAATTTTGATTTTTTCGTGATGTGGTTTCAGGACATCAGTCCGAGAAAAATCTGCTTTGCTTACCAATTTGATGTATGGTATCGTAAATCTGATTTTCTGCAGGTTGCCGAGACCGGCAAAGCTGCGCACCCAATTTTTAATTTACGCATATTAATGAACCAGAGTGAGTTTTGCATGGATACTCAATCATCTCATACATTGCAAGTGCAGTCATTTCGGAATGCGCTCGCATGCTCTCTGACCTTTCACAAGGACAGAGAATCTTTATTAAGGAGACTGAGCCATGAGTTGCAAAAAAAGCTGCTCTGCTGGGTGTGGCTGTATTGCTTATATCATTAGCACGGTTTTAGCTGCTGTTATTGGTATTTTATTCTTCTTCTACTTGATTCCGAATATTGTTACCGCTGTTTGGATTGCTTTTGGATTAGGCTTGTTGAGTTTGATTTTCCTCTTTACCGGACTCCTTAGGGCTTCTGCATGCCCGGGTGGGATTTTGTCTAAGTGCCTTTGCAGGTACGGAAGATGTCTGTTGGCAGGAAGCATGGGTACCATCGTCTGTGCATTGGCGGCGCTTGCCATTGTCTTGAGCTTCCGGTGGATTTTTGTAGTATTTCTGGTGGCCGTCGGGGCGTTTTTTACGGTTCTGATGCTCATTGCACTGTTTTCCATGCTGAAGTGTCTTGTATGCGCCCTTTGTGAAGAACAAAAGTAAAAAGGGATAATGCAGTGGAAAATATTTTAAGTGACTGCGAATGCGGTCCAACGGTTCCCTGCGACACCAGCACCAATAGTCCGCACGAGGTAGCTTTTGCGCCTCAGGCGGCAAAAGCGTCTAATTGTCAATATTTTTCCGCTTCTTCGGAGTCGGTTTGCAGTCCCAAAACGGCTGTTCTTTTGCTGAAAAACCCTGCAACTTCCAAAACGATCTTCTATGTGACCATTGAGTCTGTTTCAAATTACGGCACCGAGGCGGTCACCGCACATCTGGCAGGCGATATAAATTTAAGCAGTCCGGAAAGCCAACGTGTGCCGGTCTATCAAACCAATCTGGGTTGCAGCAGTCCGTCTGCAGCCGAAGTTTGGCGAACCGGGTGTGCACATGCACCTTCGCTTCACTCTGCAGAATTTTTGACACAGGACATTGTGGTACCATCGAGCACCTTGCGCATTGACCATCAGGGCGGATTTGTGGTTGTTCCGGGAAAATCCCTTGCCGTCGTGGTAGAGGCCTTGTGCCCGCCATGGCTGAACAAAGTGGAGATTCCAGGGTGTGTCAACGTTGGAATTGACTTAAGATGGTGGGAAACTCCTTGTAATTCTCACTCGTAAAATAGATTAGAGTCGGGGCGTGGTATGGCGTCGTTTCGCCGTGTCACGCCTTGCAATTTGTGTGCGAAATTTATATTAACGTCCGGGATGATAAATTATCCCGGACGTTTTTGTACAAAAAAAGCCGCCCGAAGACGGCATATTATCGTAAGTTTATTGAGGACAAGTGTCTGCAATCGCGGCAGCAGCACCTCGAACATAGGAAGGGAGTGTTACTGTAATCTCGGTGCCTTCACCGGGGGCGCTTTTCAGCGAGATTTTGCCATTGTGCAGTTCAACAATATGTTTCACAATTGCCAACCCCAGTCCAGTTCCGCCCGATGCCTTGGAGCGGCTTTTATCCACGCGATAGAATCGTTCAAAGACACGGTTTTGGCTTGCTTCGGGAATCCCGATTCCGGTATCCCGCACCGTGAGGATAACATCGCTGTTCACTACCGCCGTGGAAACCATCACGCTGCCACCGGGCTTGTTGTAGCGTACTGCATTGTCACAGAGATTCATTACCAACTCGTCCATCATGGAACGATTGGCAAAAACGGTGGCATCATCTCCCGAAGAGGAGAGTGTTACACCTGCTTTTTCCGCAAGAATTTCAAGTGCAGAAAGTGTTTTCTGCACGTTTTCCTGCAGCGACACAGGCTCAAACTCTTTTTTGAATACGCCCTCATCCAATTGAGAAAGCTCGATGATATCGTTGATTAATGCAATCAGACGACCAGCTTCCTTGCGGATTTTTCCAGCAAATTCCGGAATATCCGCCGGTTTGGCAAGTCCGTTTTCAATCAATTCGGCATAACCTGAAATCGAGGTCATCGGTGTTTTCAGCTCGTGTGAAATATTTGCGGTAAAGTCGCGGCGGGATTTTTCTGCAAGCGATTTTTCGGTGATGTCCAGAGCAAAGCAGATGGAACCCACTACATGATCCTTGTGCATGGCAGGGCTGGTGAACACTTGGACATATTTTCCGTTGGAATTCAGCACAATGGAGCTGGATTTTTTCTGTGCAGTATCCTCAACCGATTGAAGTAAATCGAGATTGCGGGTCAGTGTCAGAATATTCCGGCCAATGTAATCGGCAGGTTTTGCGCCAAGCAGGGTGGCGGCACTGTGATTAATCAGCAGAATGTTGCGCTCTGTATCCAGTAAAATGAGCCCCTCAGACATATTCTCAGTAATCAGACTGATACGGTCTTTCTCACGATCCAAACGTTCCTTTTGTGATTGCAAACTGCTCTGCTGACGTCGGATAGCTGCTAAAAACGGGGATAACTCTTCATAAATGTCATCCGGATCTGCGTCATAAAGACGTGTCTGCAACGCATTTACAGGAGCCAGAATCCGTTTGGTCAGAAGAGAGGAAAGAATCAGACACAATACGAACATAAAAATGCAGACCAGCAACAGCAGCGGAACCGCACTTTGCACCACCCAACGAAAGCTGTGGGCAGCACGGGCAACACGCAGAATCCGGCCATCGGCAAGCTTGAGTGCATAGTAATACATCGTCTCGTCCAGTGTATCGGAATGGCGCAGCGAAAACCCTTCTCCGTCCCGTTCGGCAGCGATCACCTCCGGACGCGAGGAATGATCCTGCATAGTGTTTGCAGTGCCTTGACTGTCATAAACAACGGTGCCGCTGGAGTCAATCACCGTCACGCGCAAATCCGGATAATGGCTGTTGAGTGCTGGAAAATAATCGTCTCCGTCAATTTCCTGTCCTGCGGCTGCAAGCTGACCGGTAGCTTGCAAATCGTTTTGCACTTGCGTACGGTATATATTAAAAAAGATGATAATCAGCAGTGCAGCTGTCAGTAGAATCGATACCGTGCCCACCAAGAGCATATGCTTTTTGATTTTGCGTTCCATGCACATTTTCCTTTCCCTTTTATTTTTGGCAGCAAAGGATTATTCTCCGATTTTATAACCTACATTGCGCACAGTTTTAATAATGGAGCCTGCATCCCCAAGCTTCTGCCGCAAAGTTTTAATGTGCATATCCACTGTGCGGGTTTCGCCTTCAAAACTATATCCCCAAACAGACTGCAGAATTTTTTCCCGTGTCAGAACCAGCTTTTGGTTACGCAGCAGCAGCTTGAGCAATTCATATTCCTTAAAGGTTAATTCACACAATTCTCCGTTCGCCGTGACGATTCGCTGCTTGTCGTCCAGGACCACCTCGCCATAGGAAAAACAAGCATCCGGTTCGGAGTCTTGTGTGTGATCCACGCGCCGCAGTACCGCCTTAACGCGGGAAATCAGTTCCATAACCCCGAACGGCTTTGAGATATAATCATCCGCACCTAAGTCAAGCCCTTTTACCACGTCCAACTCCGTTGTTTTTGCAGTGACCATAATCACCGGAACCGATTTGGTGGCAGGGTCGGCGCGCAGCTGCTTCAAAATCTGCAGACCGTCTTCTTCCGGCAGCATAATATCGAGAAGCACCAGCTCGGGCACGGATTCTCCGCAAGCAGCAAAAAAAGCAGCGCCGCCGGCAAAGCTCTGTGCAGAAAATCCTCCGCTGCGCAAAGCATAATCCTCAAGCTCTCGGATGTTGTCGTCGTCCTCCACAATATAAATCATAAGCTTACAGAATCCTTTCGTTTTTATGAATCCCGGTAATGGAAAACTCCGCCCACTCGGCAATATTGGTGGCATGATCCCCGATTCGTTCAAAGTACTTGGCAATAATCAGCAAATCGATTGCCTGCTCGCCGCTTTCTGCATTCTGACGAATCAACGAAATCAGGTCGTTTTTTACCTGATCAAAAAGACCGTCCACCACATCATCGTAATCCATTACCTGACGTGCCAAAGAAAGATCACGGTTTACAAATGCATCGATGCTTTCTTTGACCATCCTTACGGTGGCGTTTGCCATTTTGGATATATGCTCCATATTTTGTTCATAATCAGACTTTTCCAACTGCAGTGTTAATTCGGAGATGTCAGCAGCCTGATCGCCGATACGTTCCATGTCTGTAATCATTTTCAGCGCGGTGGAAATGGAGCGCAGGTCGGTTGCCACGGGCTGTTGCTGCAGCAGCAGCTTCAGGCAGCGTCGTTCAATATCGCGTTCCTTTTCGTCAACGGTGGAGTCAAAGCGAATTGCCTCCCGTGCCAGTTCTTCATTATGTGTTGTCAGAGCGTGCACTGCTGTCACAATAGCGTTTTCAATCAAAGCAGCCATTTCCAGCAGCTCGTTGTTCAGCAGTTCCAGTTCGCGGTCAAAACGGTTTCGCATAATATTCAAGCCATTCCTTTCACAAATGAGATGTGGATTATGTCCCAACAAAGGGCATCAGCCGAATCTGCCCGTAATATAATCTTCGGTGCGTTTGTCCTTGGGCATGGAAAAAAGCTCTTCCGTATTGCCAAATTCAATCAGATCACCAAGCAGGAAGAATGCGGTTTTGTCAGAGATCCGGGCGGCCTGCTGCATGTTGTGCGTTACCATGATAATAGTATACTCTTTTTTCAAGTCGCTCACAAGGTCTTCGATTTTAGAAGTAGAAATCGGGTCGAGAGCCGAGGTGGATTCATCCATCAGCAAAACCTCAGGTTCAACCGCTAATGCTCTTGCAATACAAAGTCGTTGCTGCTGTCCGCCGGAAAGTCCGAGTGCGCTTTTTTTCAACCGATCCTTCAATTCGTCCCAAATGGCAGCTTGCCGCAGGCTGCGTTCCACCAATTCATCCAGCCTTGTCCGTGAGCGAATCCCGTGGGTGCGGGGACCATAGGCAACATTATCATAAATGCTCATGGGAAACGGGTTTGCTTTTTGGAATACCATGCCTACCCTGCGGCGAAGAGTATTCACATCCATATTGCCGAAAATATCGTCTCCGTCCAGTAAAACCTTGCCGGTGATTTTGCAGTTGTCCACCAAATCATTCATGCGGTTGAGACATTTGAGTAGTGTCGATTTTCCACAGCCCGAAGGACCGATCAATGCGGTAATTTCATTTTGCGGGAATGAAGCGGAAATATCCTTCAGCGCGTGAAAATCGCCGTAATGCAAATTGAGATGATCAATTTCAAATTTACTCATAATTCATGTTCCTTTCAGTTACGCTGACCGCGGGTCAGACGATTGGCAATCCGGTTGGAGAGCAGATTAATCAGCAGCACAATGACGAGCAGAATTACGGCAGTTGCATATGCCTGATCAAAATATAACCCTTCGCCGGAAAGCACATACATGTGAACCGCAAGAGTTCGACCACCGGAAAGCAGTCCGGTTGCAAGCTTTGGCACTGAACCGGCTGTAAAAATCAGTGCTGCAGTTTCGCCCACAATGCGTCCGATGGAAAGAATAATACCAGAGAGAATTCCCGGCACAGCGGACGGCAGAACAACGCGAAAAATGGTTCTCAGCTTTCCGGCACCAAGCCCAAAGCTGCCTTCACGGTATGTCATCGGAACCGAGACAAGTGCTTCCTGTGTGGTGCGGATGACAAGCGGCAGAATCATGATTGCAAGCGTACATGCGCCGGAAATCAGCGAATAACCCCATCCGAGTGCCGTGAGAAAAAATAGGTTGCCAAACAGCCCGTATACAATGGAAGGAATGCCGGAAAGCGTTTCTGCAGTCATGGAAATCAACGAGACAATCCTGCTTTTTTTGTTAGCATATTCGGTCAGATAAATTGCCGAAGCAATTCCAAGCGGTACCGCCATTAGCAGGGACAGCAGTGTGATCGAAATCGTATTAATCAGGGCAGGCATCAGGGATTGGTTATCAGTGGTATATTTCCACGAAAAAAGTGAAGCTGTCAAATGGGGAATACCGTTAATTAAAATATATGCAACCAGAAAAATCAGTACGCAAAAGGTGATGAGTGCCGAAAGAGAAGTCGCGATAAAAAGAAAAAGGGAGAGGGGCTGTCTGCGGTAACCGCGAAAACGGTTTATCAATTGCTCCTTCATAAGGCATCCTTCCTTTGCGTATTTTTTTCATCCAAAGCAGCAGAAAAGAGGACACTGTCCTGCGCGGGAGCTGCTTTTTTGCAGGTCTTGCCGCGCAATCGACAGACAAATCGTGAAAATTTTCCATGCTGCTTACGTTCCCGGTCAGGGTCACGGCGTTTGAGCAGGGAAAACGAAATATTGATAATAAGAATGAACACAAAAAGTACCACAGCAGTTGCAATCAGTGCTTCCCGGTGCAGATCGGCGGCATAACCCATTTCCAGCACAATGTTGGTGGTTAGTGTTCGTACCCCCTTGAGGATACTGTCCGGCAAACGTGCCTGATTGCCGACAATCATTGCGACTGCCATTGTTTCGCCAATGGCGCGGCCAATTCCGAGAATTACCCCGGCCATCACGCCGCTTTTGGCAGCAGGTAAAACCGTGAAGAAAACGCTGCGTTCGTGTGTGGCACCCAATGCCAGCGCACCTTCATAATAATTCTGCGGCACCGCACGAATGGCAGCCTCACTCACGCCGATGATGGTCGGCAGAATCATAATGCCAAGCAAAACAGAGGCGGTGAGAATACACATGCCGTTGCCCTTGTCAAACGAATCCCGAACCAGAGGCACAATGACTACCAGACCGAAGAAGCCGTATACAATAGAGGGAATACCCGCAAGAAGATCGACGGCAGGCTTTAAAAACCGGTAAAGCTTCGGCGGGCAAAAGCGTGCCATATAAACGGCAGTGAGAACGCCAATCGGAACGCCGATTAATGCCGCTCCTGCCGTAACATAGATGCTGCCCAGAATCATCGGCAGGATGCCGAAGGAGGGTTCGCTGTTTGTAGGAGCCCATTTTGTGCCAAACAAAAAATCAAACACGCCAATTTTAGCCATAGCGGGGATGCCGTTTGCAAAGAGAAAGATGCAGATCAGCAAAACGGCTGCAATGGAGGTGAGCGCAGCAATCAGGAAAAGAATCCTGAAAAAGCTTTCCTTGAATAATGTCGTTCGTAACCGACCTTTTATTTTCGTCATCAGACAAACCTTTCTTTCGTGCCCGGCAGTTAGCCGGAAATCTTGGGTATGCTTTTGCCGATAAAACCACCACAAGGCATAAAGAGCCTGAGCTCTTTATGCCGGAGCGGGAGGAGAATGAAATTTATTTCACAGCATCCCAGGTGGTTGCTTCGCCGGTATAGATTGATTTTACCTGTTCGCTGGTGATGTCGCTGAGTGGATTGCCCGGATTTACAATCACTGCTACACCGTCAATTGCGATTGAGATTGGGGTGAGTTCGGAGGATTCGCTGTCCTTCAATTCGCGGGAAGCCATGCCGATATCGCAATTGCCGGCAATCGCATCCTTCATACCGGTGGAGGAATCGGTCTGCTGCACTTCAATGGTAGCGCCGGTGTTGAGCTTCATATAAGCTTCGGCAAGCTTTTGCATCACCGGAGTGACAGAAGAGGAACCCGAAACACTCAGTTTGCCTTCCGGTTTGCTTCCGGCAAAAGAGGAGGCACTGTCTGCAACGGCAATGTAACCGTTGTCACAGACAATCGTTTGACCTTCTTTGCTGAGAATATACGAGATAAAGTCCTTCGCCAGTCCGGTTGCTTCCCCCTTGGTAGCAATGTTGAACGGACGGCTGATTTTGTAAGTGCCGGCCTTAATGTTTTCGGCAGTGGCTTCCGCGCCGTCTACCTTCAGCGCCTTGACGGTATCATTGAGAGAGCCGAGCGAAACGTAGCCGATGGCATAAGGGTCTCCCGAAACTGTGGTGAGCATTACGCTCGTTTTATCGGTAATCGTTGCTTCTTCGGTGGTTTTATCCACCTTGTTGCCGTCCGCGTCCTTTTCTTCAATGCCGAACAGTTCAATAAAAGCACCGCGCGTGCCGGAGCCATCTTCGCGGGAGATGATGGAAATGTCATGACTGGTTTTGAAATCGGTTGTGGCAGTACTGGTGGTTTTGTCGCCGTTGCTGCAGCCGGTCATTGCGAGCAGAACCATAGCGGATGCCATTGCAAGGCTTACGATTTTTTTCATTTAAAATCATCCTTTTCATCATTTGTTGTCATCAGTATATCGCCTGGTTGTAAAGAACCCATGCCAATTGAAGTAAAAAGAAAGTAAAGCTGTGTAAAATCGGATTTTCCTTTGCCAAGGGAATATGGTATACTGATTCTATAGATGCTTCCCGCTTTTTTGCAAATGCCGGTTTAAGGCATGGAATACCAGGCACATGAAAGCTTGCTGATATTCCGGCAAAAGTGCGGGAGGATGAAAGGAGTCCTTGCGATGCAGATTATTCTGCCAATCCGCAGACTGGTGGATTTTATTTTAAAAAGCGGCAGCATCAATGGTACATCGGGTGGTGCAGAACGCGCAGCAGAGGGCAGCCGGATTCACCGCAAGCTGCAAAAGGCAGCAGGAGAGGGCTACGAAGCGGAGGTTGCGCTTTCGGCAGAACGGGAGTTCGGGGGGATTACATACCAGCTGCAAGGGCGGGCAGACGGCATTTTTGAGGAAAACGGGATGACTGTAATTGATGAAATCAAAACGACGGAGGTTCCTCTGGATCAGATCAACGAAGACTTCTGCCCGGCGCATTGGGCACAGGGCTGCTGCTACGCGCAAATTGTCTGCGCACAAAGGGGGATTTCCGACGCTGCGGTGAGGCTGACCTATTATCAGGTTGATACCGATGAAATCAAGCGTTTTCAAAAAAGCTTTACGGCACAGGAGCTTTCCGCTCGGTTGGAGGAGCTGTTGTGCCGCTATGAACGATGGGCAAGAATGCAGCTGGAGTGGGGTACCGCAAGAAACCAAACCCTACAGAAATTGGTGTTTCCGTTTGAAGAATACCGCACAGGTCAGCGGCGGATGGCAGCTGCCGTATATCGTACCATTCAGCAAGGAACACGGCTTTTTTGTGCAGCGCCAACCGGAATCGGGAAAACAATTTCGTCTGTGTTTCCTGCACTCAAGGCGATGGGCGAGGGAATGGGAGATACGTTATTTTACCTCACCGCGAAAACCGTAACACGCCGCGCTGCCGAGGATACGATTGCTCTTTTGCGCTGCAGTCTGCCGGAAATCAAGTTGAAAAACATTACGATAACCGCCAAGGACAAGTTGTGCTTTCTTTCAGAACGCAGCTGCACGCCGGAGGACTGTCCCTATGCGTCAGGATATTTTGACCGTGTAAATGATACCGTGTATTCACTGCTGCAAAGCACCTGCAGCTTTACGCGTGAAACGATTGAAGATGCTGCAAGGAAAGCAGTTCTTTGCCCCTATGAGCTTTCGCTCGATTTAAGCCTTTGGTGTGACGCGGTAATCTGCGATTATAATTATCTGTTTGACCCAACCGTTCATTTGCAGCGTTTTTTTGACGGCAAGGGCGGAGACTATATTTTTTTGATTGACGAGGCACACAATCTGGTCGATCGCAGCAGAGCAATGTTTTCGGCAGAACTGAACAAGGGAGCTTTTCTGCAGCTGAGCAAGGCATTGCCCAAGGCGCACAAGAAGATGCGTTCGGCAGTGTCACTTGTCAACTCCACACTGCTTGCGCTGCGAAAAGACTGTGAGGAACATGGGAGCAGCACCGTGCAGGAAGAGCTGCCGGGCACACTGGAAGCACCGCTGCGCCGTTTTGTCGTCGCAACCGAGGAATGGCTGGAAGAGCATCGCGGTCATGAGGCAGAAAAAGAGGTTTTGGCACTGTTTTTTGAGGTACGCTTTTTTCTGAAAATCCTCGAAGACTATGATGAACGCTACGTTACCTTTTTGCGTGCGATGAGCTCAGAACTTTCGGTTCGCCTTTTTTGCATGGATCCATCGCCGGAGCTGGATGCAGCATTAAAAAAAGGGAGAGCTGCGGTTCTTTTTTCCGCCACGCTTTCCCCGTTGGATTATTATCGTGATGTTCTCGGCAGGCGGGAGCAAACAAAAAGCATTGCACTGCCCGGCCCGTTTGATCCTTCGCGCTTGGGATTGTTCTGTGCGCCGCAGAGTACCAGATATGCAGATCGCGACGAGAGTATTGCAACGATTTCCGCGCTATTAATGGAATTTGTATCCGCGCGCGCAGGGCATTATCT
>CAKXIK010000019.1 GCA_934875675.1 uncultured bacterium | reverse complement strand
AATAAAATACTTAAAAGTATTGAAATAATATTGACTTTTATCTTAAAACCGCTTATTGTAAAGAAAAGCCCCAATTCCGTGTTTTTTATTTTGAAGGAGGAGTTTCTTTGGATCTGTTTGACAAATGCTACGATTTTAAACTGGTTGATGATTGCAAGGCCAAGGGCCTTTACCCTTATTTTCACGAAATTACTTCCCGCCAACATTCCGAGGTACAGATGGACGGCCACCGCACCATCATGCTCGGTTCCAACAATTATCTGGGCTTAACAAGTGACGACCGCGTGATTGCCGCTGCACAGCAAGCTGCCGGTCAATTTGGCAGCGGATGCTCCGGTTCGCGCTTTTTGAACGGCACGCTTTCACTGCACACGCAGCTGGAACGCGAGCTTGCAGATTTTTTTGGAAAGGAAGCCGTCATGACCTTCCCCTCCGGTTTTCAGACGAATCTCGGAATTCTTTCCTCTGTTGTCGGCAGGCACGACGTCATGTTCTTTGACCGTACCAATCATGCCTCGTTAATTGACGGCGCGCGCCTCAGCTTTGGCAAGCTGCTGAAATATGACCACAACAACATGGAACAGCTGGAAGAGCTTCTTGCCAAATGCCCGGAAAACCGCGGCAAGCTGATTGTGGTGGACGGTGTATTTTCAATGGAGGGTGACCTTGCTGATTTGCCGAACATTACCCGGCTGGCAGAAAAATACAATGCGCGCGTGATGGTGGATGATTCCCACGGCATCGGCACTTTGGGCAAACATGGCCGCGGTGTTGGGGAGTATTATGGCCTTGAGGATAAAATTGATATTTTAATGGGCACCTTCAGCAAATCGTTTGCAAGTTTGGGCGGCTTTTTTGCCAGCAAGGAAAAGGTTATCGAATTTGCGCGTCATACCTCCCGCCCGTTTATTTTTGCCGCTTCGATGCCGGCGGCAAACGTTGCCGCGGCAATTGAATCGCTGCATATTATGCAGGAAGAACCGCAGCGCGTTGTTCGTGTACAGGAAAATGCCGAATACATGCGCCAGGGATTCCGTCGTCTGGGGATTCCGCACGGCGACAGCACCGCGCCGATTATTCCGGTAAACACCTATGATGACGACCGCACGTTCCTGATTACCCGCGCCTTGCTGGACCACGGCGTCTTTGTCAACCCGGTGGTTTCGCCCGCTGTTGCCAAGGGACAAAGCATTCTGCGCACCAGCTACACCGCCACCCACACCAAGGAGCAGCTCGATTATGCATTGGAGCAGTTTGATCTGGTGTTCAATCATCTCTATCCCATCTCGGCAGAAGAGGTTGCCGCGCTGCAAAATGCCCCCGCGGAAGACACCATGGAAGAAAACCCATACTTATAAAAATTACCAAAATAAAAATGCATTTCCGGTTTTGTAATCGGAAATGCATTTTTATTTACAGTTCTTGTACCGAAGATTGATTTCAGGATACTTTACTAAAGGTGAGTGCCTCGAAACAGGCCTGTGCCATGTCCTGCGTGGTTGCACAGCCGAGTAAGATTCCCGTTTGGGAATCCTTGACCTGAATTAAAAAATCATATTCTGTACTGGTTTCACCCTCACACCGGTAAAACACATAGTCATTTTCTCCACGGCTGCCTTCCTCAAGAATTTTGATAGAATCGCCGCCTTCCTGAATAGCAGAAAGATAGGATTTATACGAATCCATGGTCAGAAACACTCCCGTCGCCATTGTGACCCCAGACAGCGAAACAACAAACGGAGCCTGTTCATTCAGCGTATATCCGTCACTGGTATCCAGAACAATCTTAATGTTATCTCCAGTCTCCACAGAATACGTTACTGCGGCAGTTGCTTTACAGGAACAAAGCAGCATGCAAAGCAATAGACAAGCCATCCAACTAGACAACAGCTTTTTCATAGCAGCCCCTTTCGGTCAATGGCAACACCGGCAGCTTAGACATTGAAGCGGAACAATACGATATCGCCGTCCTGCATCACGTATTCCTTGCCTTCGGAGCGAACCAATCCCTTTTCCTTGGCCGCTGCCATGGTTCCGCATGCCATGAGGTCATTATATGCAACCACTTCGGCCCGAATAAATCCGCGCTCAAAATCCGTGTGAATTTTACCCGCTGCCTGCGGTGCCTTAGTTCCGCGGGTAATTGTCCATGCACGAACCTCCTGCGGACCTGCGGTGAGATAGGAGATCAACCCAAGCAGGCTGTAGCATTCTTTAATGAGGCGATCAAGCCCGGATTCTTTCAGCCCCATATCTGCAAGGAAAACTTCCTTTTCTTCCGGTTCCATGCCCGAAATTTCAGCCTCAATCTCGGCGCAGATGGGCAGCACGGCAGCGTTTTCCTCTGCTGCAATCTTTTCCACAATTCCAAGATAGGGGTTCTTCTCAATTCCAGCCGAGAAATCCGCCTCGCTCATATTTGCCGCATAAATAACCGGCTTGTTGGTCAACAGCGCGATAGTGGAAAGGATTTCCGCCTCTTCATCGGTACATTCCACTGTACGAACCGATCTGCCTTCATTGAGCGCATCCCGCACGCGGCCAAGCAGCTCCAGCTCCACCTGATAGCTTTTGTCGCCCTTGAGCAGCTTCTGGGTTTTATCGATGCGGCGCTCGATCATTTCTAAATCGGAAAGCCCCAGCTCCAGATTAATCGTCTCAATATCGCGTGCGGGGTCAATGCTGCCATTCACATGCACGATATCGTCGTTGACAAAGCAGCGCACCACATGCACAATGGCATCCACCTCGCGGATATTTGCGAGGAACTTATTACCCAAACCCTCTCCCTTGCTTGCACCGCGAACCAAACCGGCAATGTCCACAAACTCGATGGACGCCGGGGTATATTTTTCCGGATGGTACATCTCGGCAAGCCGGTCAAGACGTTCGTCCGGTACGGCAACCACACCGACGTTCGGCTCAATGGTGCAGAACGGGTAGTTTGCAGACTGTGCGCCCGCATTGGTAATTGCATTGAACAGGGTACTCTTGCCGACGTTCGGCAAACCAACGATTCCAAGCTTCATTTAAAAAACTCCTTTATTCTGAACAATCATAGGGAACAAAACTTCCGAAAAATTACGGTTCACTTTTTGCGCACATTCTGCTCTGTTTTGCAGTTCTTTTGTCCGTGTGCGGTCTTTGCTTATTTTATCACAAAGCAATGTCAGGCGCAAGAAGTCCGTGTCTCTTTGTTTATCTTTGCTTTGCCCGGGAAATATGCTATACTGATTTTATAATAACAATTTCAGTTTGTTCCGGAAAGGAATGATTGCGGCAATGGAAACGCCAATTTTGAATTTTGCAAAACAATATGCACAAAACGGCATTTCCCGGCTGCATATGCCGGGGCACAAGGGAGTTCCCCTGCTTGGCCCCGAGCCGCTTGACCTGACCGAAATAGCCGGAGCCGATTCTCTTTATGAGGCGGACGGCATCATTGCGCAAAGCGAACGCAATGCAGCAAATCTCTTTGGCGCAGGGCAAACCTTTTATTCCGCGGAGGGTTCTTCTCTTTGCATTCGTGCCATGCTCCGGCTTGCCATGCAGCTTTCTGCGCGCAGGCATCCGGCGATTTTAGCTGCACGCAACGTGCATCGGGCTTTTATTTTTGCGTGCGCCCTGCTGGGAATGGATGCGGAATGGATTTTTCCGCCCCATGGGGGTAACTCGCTTTGCAGCTGTCCTGTTTCGGCTGACCAGCTTTCCCGCTCACTTCTTGCGTTTGAGCAATCTCACGGCGAGCTTCCCTGCGCGGTGTTTCTCACCACACCGGACTACCTTGGCGGTCAGCAGCCGCTCGCCGCACTTGCCGTTGTCTGCCAAAAGTACGGCATTCCGCTTTTGGTCGACAATGCACACGGGGCATACCTCAAATTTCTTCCCGACGCAAACGGCGTTTCGGCTCATCCGATGAATTGCGGGGCTTCAATTTGCTGTGACTCGGCCCATAAAACGCTCCCCGTGCTGACCGGCGGCGCATATCTGCACCTTGCTGCCGGTTTGCCCGACAAAATTTATAATGCCGCGCGGGGTTCAATGGCGTTGTTTGGTTCCACCAGTCCATCTTACCTGATTCTGCAATCGCTTGATGGTTGCAACGCTTTGTTGGACGGGGACTATCCCGCCAAGCTGAAAGACTGCGCTGCTCGTGTATCCGGCCTACGAAAAAAGCTGATGTTGCTCGGCTGCTCTGTGCTGCAGACCGAACCGCTCAAGCTGGTGCTGGATGCACGGACTGTAGCCGGCGGCGGAATTGCCATTGCACAGCGCCTTCGCGAATTTGAGGTCGAATGCGAATTTTGCGACCGTGATTTTGTGGTGTTGATGTTCACACCGCAAAACTCTGCGCGCGATTACGACCGCATTGCTGCGGCATTTTCTGCACCCATGCCGAAAAACGTGCAGGGCATACAGCCTTTTCCCGGCATTGCCCCGCTGCCCAAAGCAATGTGCATTCGGGATGCGGTTTTTTCTGCGCAGGAAACCATTCCGCTTACGCAGGCGCTTGGCCGAATTTGTGCTGCTCCGTTGGTTGCCTGCCCGCCTGCCATTCCAATTGCTGTCAGCGGTGAAGTTTTAACCGTGGATGCCATCCGCTTGTTTGAATATTATGGCATTTCTTCTGTCACGGTGGTCTCGGCACTATAGGCATTGCTATGCTCAACACACTTTCATACTTTCCCTGATAAAAAAGATAGACTCCTGCTTGGGGTCTGCGGGAGGATAAATTGCTCCCTTCATCGCGTCACAAAAAAAGCCGCAGGATTTTTAAGTCCTACGGCTTTTTTGAACAAAACTCTTTTTTGATAGGCAACGTGCGGATGACATTCGTCCCTATGTTATTTCAGGAACAGCTCAATGACCGGAACGGTTACCGGCGGTTTGACTGCCGGCAGACTGAGCACCAGAAGTCCCTCATCCTGACTGAGCCCCTCACCGAAATGCTGCACGCCGTTTTCTGTAAAGCGAATTTCACTGGCATCATGCAGGAACTGTGCATACTCTACCTTTCCTCCAAATCCCGGCAGTTCCAAAAATGCATAAGGATATTGGAACAGGTGCACATAAAGCCGTTTGCCGTCCTCGCTTTGTGTCAGACGACAGCCGTTGGGCGCAACAAATTCCGGCTCGGCCATTGTGCATCCGTAAATGGAACGACTATTGAATTTCATCCAGTCGGCAAACACCTGCAATGCGGCCTGCGCACGGTAATCAAAACATCCGCGAGCCGTGGGTCCCACGTTCATCAGCAGATTTCCGCCGAGGGAAACCGTCTGCACAAGCATCTGAATCAACATTTCCGGCGACTTCCAGCTGGTTTCATCACGGAAATACCCCCAGGAACCCGAGAATGTCTGGCATGCTTCCCACGTAACAAGCTCTCCGGTTTCCTTGTGGCGCACCCAGCTTTGCGGTTGATACTGCTCGGGCGTCCAAAGATCCTGCTCAATTTCGGTACGGTTATCAATAATAATGCCCGGCTGCAGCTTGCGTGCGGTAGCAATCAGTTCTTCTGCTTCCCAATCTTTCTTGCCCTTGCCGCGCAGCCACGGTTTTTCCGGCGGATTATTATTCGAATAGGAAAAATCAAACCAAAGGATATCAATTTTTCCGTAATTGGTAAGCAGCTCGGTCACTTGATTGCGCATATACTCGGCATAGCGGTGCATATCCCGACCGCGGTTGAGTTCCTCCACATTTTCGTCATTGCAGCGCGGATGCAGCGGATCAATCGGGAAATCGGGGTGATGCCAGTCAATTAAGGAATAGTAGAACCCGATTTTCAGTCCTTCCGCACGAAACGCGTCCACATACTCCCGCACCAGGTCTCGTCCCGCGGGCGTATTGGTGCATTTGTAATCGGTATACTGCGAATCAAACATGCAAAAGCCTTCGTGATGCTTGGTGGTAAGCACTGCATACTTCATTCCTGCTGCTTTTGCCTGGCGAGCCCATTCGCGCGCATCGTAAAGATCGGGATCAAAATGGCGGAAGTAGCGCTCATACACTTCCTCCGGTGTTTTTTCATATGTTTTTACCCATTCATGGCGCGCCGGAAGCGCATAAAGCCCCCAGTGAATGAACATTCCAAAACGGTCATGGCGAAACCATTCTGTATCGCCAGGAGTTTTTCTGGTCTGGTAACTGGACATTTCGTCTGCCTCCTTCAAAATCATTGAATCATGTTGTAACGGCAAAAGTGTGATTCCCTGATTCTGCAAAAGAATAATCTTCTTGCACAAAAATTAAGGAAACATTTTTCCGAAACTGCGATAATCTTCCGATGAGTATTAGTATAAAACATTTTACCCCAAATGAAAACCGAATAATTCCGAACAAAATACCAGACAATCTTCACCACACAAAACTCTGTACAACAAAAAAGCCGCCCGCTTGGCAATTTTCCAAACGGACGGAACCGGATAACCGGGTCAAATATTTTTAATCATACGGATAAATTCCTGTACAAGATCGGGATCAAATTGTGTGCCGGAGCAGCGTTCCAATTCGGCAATCGCTTGCTCCTGTGTTTTTTTCTTTTTATACGGACGGTCATTGACCATTGCATCGTAAGAGTCTGCAATGGTCAGCACACGGGAAAGTCGGCTGAGTTTTTCCCCTGAAAGACCATATGGATAGCCTTTGCCGTCATAACGCTCGTGATGCTGCAAGATCAACGTAACAACATCTTCGAATCCGCCAATCTGCCGCACGATTTCGGCACCATAAACGGGATGTTTCCTAAGCTCTGCCCACTCTTCATCGGTCAGCGGCGATTCTGCAATCAGCAAACCTTTTTGATAATTAATCTTGCCCAAATCGTGCAAATAAGCGCCCACCATCAGTGTTCTGGCATCGTCACGGTTCAAACCCAACTGGCGCGCCATCATCCAGCAATACTTCGCCACGCGGTTGGTATGATTATAGGTGTAATCATCGCGCGAATTAATAACAGAAATCAATGCACGCATAGAGGTGAGCGTATTGTGCAGTTTCAGGTCAGCGGAATTATCAATTTCCTCAAACAAGGAAGAAAAAACCTCTACACGGTTGCGGTTGAGGAATTTTGCATTATAAAGTGCCGTATCCGCTCTGCCGATCATGTCCATATAATTATTCATAGAAGGTGAAATTTCTGCTATACCCACGGAGATCGTCAGCTTGACATGATATGGATTTTCCGCTTCATCCACACAGAGCGTGGATGCAATGTGTGTACGAAAGGCATCTGTCAGTTCGCAAGCCTGCTTCGATGACATGTCACGCAGGATCACCGCAAACTCATCTCCACCATATCGAAAAATTCCATCTGTCATGGAAAAGTAGTGCTGCATCTCATTCACAACGCGTACCAGCACGGCATCGCCCTTTTGATGGCCATAGGTATCATTAAATTCCTTAAAATGGTCAATATCCAGCATGGCGATGCAGAGCTTTTTTTCATCCCTGCGGCTTTCCTCAAAATCCTGCTCGAACACCTCAAAAAAGTAACGATGATTGTAGCTGGATGTTAGTCCGTCCCGATTGGCGTGTTCCTTGAGAAGTTCAATAAAACGACCCCCCATTGAGGAATAGTAGCCCAACGTCCATGCAATGGAAATAAACATTGCCATCATTGCAATGTCGTTTTCCAAGTAACTTCCGGGAACCTGATTGATTAATCCCCATGCATCGGTTCCCAGCACAAGAATCGATGAAATTCCCGAAACGATAAATCCCATCTTAATTCCATATTCAATTGCATGAGAAATAATTAAATACAAAAACAAAAATTTATAGGAACTGGTAGGACCTCCGCTGCAAAAAACCGCCAGCATCATCAGCAGAAAGAATATGCTCAGTTCCAACACCGTATAAAACCGGCTGCGCACATTTCCTTTGTTGAGCATTCTCCAGAGCAACATGATTAAACCGATAACCGCTCCGGTAAACAGTTCTGCAAACAACGTGCTGGTGTAATCACTCGTTGGAAAAGTGGTTGCTCCCTGAGGAAAAATTTTTTGAAACACCGGAACCGCCGAAAAAAGAATTGTTAAAATTTTCAAGGTAAATAAAATAATTTTTAGTTTTTGGCTTCTCCTGCGTTCAAAATCAGTCATAGCGCAGATTTCCTTTCTGTGTCAAAGAATACCTTCTGATACTGATTTTCAATAAAATAGTATCAGAATCAAGGAATAAGCTTGGAACTACGCGATTTTTCCAAAGATTTTTATCTATCGTTTCAATCGAAATTCATATTAATTTCTGTTAAAAAAATCTGAAATCTCTTGATTCGAGCAACACTAATCTTTTGATAATGGCAGACAAAAGAAAGAATCTGCTTACAAGCCAACTACTTAATGATTGCGGTTCCTTTTCTTGCGACTCATTACTTTTTCTCAAATATGTGACAATGTTCCAAATTTCCCCGTAATACAAAAGGCACCGCAGCCTTTTTCCAAAAGCTGCGGTTCCTTTTGTGCGAGTCCTGCTGTGTAAAATTCTCCTCCTACGGAAAAGCAAATTGCCTTATTTAGAAAGGCATTCTGGCTCTTCCGGCTGGTAAATAAACCAGAGGCAGGCGGAGGTAGCAGCAATGGACGCCAGGAATGTTGCGGCTACAGCAACAACTCCCAAAATTTTGTTTTTCAGCATGACAATTCCTCCTTCAAGAATTTTTTATTCTAACGGAAAACTCCGTTAGGATCAATTAAAACGCCGGAACGGGAGCTCCATTTTATCCACGAGCCACCGACCCGGTTTTGTCAGTGTGAATGTCTGCCACACCGTTCCGGAAAGAATCGCAAATGCGATGCTCACAGAAGAAAACGGCAGAACATCCTTTGGTAATGCGAGTAAAAATGCGGCGGAAAGGTAAACGGCAAGCAGCAAAAACGTATTTCTCCGCAACCGGGCAATTTTTTTCGGATCGCGAAGCGGTTTATTCGGAGATTCTACCGGGACAAGCCGGTAGGAAATCAGAACACAAACGACTCCCAGCACCACAATCAAAATCATTGCAGCGACCGAACCCGCCAACGGAAAAACATAGCGGGAAAGTACCGCCAACGCCGTCAGAACAAGGCTGGTAAGAATCAAACACCCTGTCAAAGAAGAGGCATGGGCACCGCCCTCCTGCTTGCGCAAAAGAACAACCGAAAAAAACACTGCAAGCGCTTGGGCAAAGAAACCAAAGCAAAGTCCTAAAATAACAAGCAGAAAAAAAATAATAACCGTTTGTGAAAGTGCTACTAACCCATAGCGCACAACCGCCTGCTGATTTTTATCATAATGCAGTCTTTCTGCAATTGTATCTGACAATCGGTCTAAAAATTGTTCCATGTAGTATCCTCCGTTTGATCCTGCTTTTCCGGAGAAATTTGCAGTGCATGCTTTTTTTCCTGAACAATATAATAAACCAGCGTAATAACCAATGCAATCACTGTGGACGGAATTGCATAAATAAACTTGGTTTCTGCGTCATTAATCACTTGTGCAAACCGCTCATTTCCTAAAATCAATTTTAAAAATAAAATATTGCCGATTTCGCCCGCAAACAGAATCAATGTCATAAACAATGCGCTGCGAATGGAAAGATTGATCGGAAACTTTAAGTACCAAATGCTCACCAACGCAGTGATCATCATAATAAACAGCGTTGGCACACCATAACTGATCGGCAAATTGCGAACAATGACAGAGCCTGCAAAAATAATGCCGGAGGCGATTAAAAATTCGGGCTGGACAATCTTTTTACGACAAAACGCAAAAAGCCCCATCGTAATAATAAAGGACTGTGCAAGGTAGCATAAAATGTACTCAAAAAGGACTTTTGCAACAATTTGCATCATTTGTTCTTCCTTCCGCATTTATGACCGATTGTTCCATCCTCGGCATCCATTTTTGACCGCTGCATTTGCTTGTCCCGCATGGGACAAACCTTACGAACCAGCGCATACACGATAATAAACGTAAATGCATGCACCAGCAAATCTCCAACGCTTAAAATACAGTATCCAAGATCAATATAATCTGCCAAAAACGCCAGCTTTACCGTGGAATCTCCCGCCATGTGAATTGTATCTCCCACTGCGGAAAAGTCTGATGTATAGTAGCCTGTCCAACGGGCAAGCGTTGCGAACACCGGCATCTTTCCGCCGTTAGCATTCATCACCGCCCGGTTGAGCAGGGTTCCCACCGCGACCGAACCTGCACCTGCAATTGCGGGTACATAAAGCTGATGTACCAAAATCGGAACCAACAGCACCAGAAAATAAAGCCGCTTAATCCATTCGGCATACGGAATAAATCCGTAATATCCGCAAAAGGTGGAAAACTGCACACCGATGTAGCAAAATTCAAGAATGAAGTACGGGATCAAACACTTTTGGTAAAAAACGGTGCTCACCTGCCTGCCCTGCAGCCGACCAACCAACAACGCCAGAAAAAAGAATATCAGCATGGTAAAGCTCACTTTCCGCCAAACAAAAAAGCGCCCGGTCACGGCGCTCAAGTCTAAACATCTGCAAACGATCCACAAAAATCGATGCAGCTGGCAGTCATATGTACAAATGCACATTCAGACCCTATAGCTTTGCGCCACTGCCTTTCGACAGATTTGCCCTATTTTCGATCATCCAAAAGAACACAACCAACCCGTTCTATTCTTTTATTATTATCCTATAATCTATTGTAGTACCATTTGATAATTTGTCAAGCGCAAAAACAAATTTTTGCCATTTTTCTTTGCTTCTTTGCTGCTGCTTTTCCGTTCTTACAGCTACTTTTCTTTATTACTTTTATACAACGCTCACGATTTCTTTTCCATAAATTACATTTTTTTATATTTAGATTTTACGATACGGATTCTTTGTACCGCTTTTGCCTCGCGGCGCGCATAATTTATTCAAGAAATAGAAGTATTTTAAACAAAAAAAGCGGCGAAATCTTGTGCAACACTAACTCCTCTTAAAACAATAAATAAAAATCTGCGGAATTAGTATAAAGCAAGACTTCGCCAACTTTATTATTTCTTCAAAAATTCCTCGACCACATACCGCGGACGAGCCTTCACTTCACTGTAAATTTTGCCGATATACGTTCCCACCACGCCCAAACAGAGCATTTGCAGCCCGCCGAGCAACCAGATGGAAGCAACAATTGCAGTCCATCCCTGCACTGCCACACCGCACAACTTTGCAATCAGCGCATAAAGCAGCCCGATTACACTGAGCACAGAAACCAGAATCCCCAAATTCGAAATCAGCTTGAGGGGTTTCACGCTGAAGGATGTAATGCCATCCATTGCAAAGGCAAGCATTTTTTTAAGAGGATATTTGGACTCGCCCGCAAAGCGTTCGTGGCGGTCGTAGTAAACATAATCCGAACGATAACCGATCAGCGGAACAATACCGCGCAGGAACAGGTTGACTTCTTTATACTCTGCCAAACCCTCCAATGCACGGCGGCTCATCAAGCGGTAATCGGCATGATTATAAACCACATCCACCCCCATCGCCTTCATCACCTTGTAAAAACCCTGCGCCGTGGTACGCTTAAAGAAGGTATCAGTTTCGCGCTTTTTGCGTACGCCGTAAACCACGTCGCAACCATCCAGGTATTTGTCCATAAATTCGTCCAGAACCTCAATGTCATCCTGCAAATCCGCATCAAGCGAGATGGCACACGCTGCATTTTCTTTTGCTGCCATCAGCCCTGCCAAAAGTGCGTTTTGATGTCCGCGGTTGCGGGAAAGCTTGATGCCGCAGATCAGCTCACTTTGCTGATGGAGCTGTTCAATCAGCTCCCATGTTTTGTCCTTGCTGCCGTCATTGACAAAAAGAATCCTGCTATCGGCTGCCGCCCTGCCTGCTTTCATCATTCCGCGAAGCTTTTCCTGCAGCCGTTTTGCTGTTTCCGGCAGAACCGCCTCCTCATTATAACACGGCACTACCAGATAAACGGTGTTTTTCTCCATCACAATCTCGACCCTTCTTTATTGCACGGGCGGATATCAAATCCCCTCCGCATTGTTACGGTTCTATTTCATCATCCGGTGAGACATACTCTTCTGTGGATATCTTTTGCTCATCTTCCGTACGGAGAGAAATATCTGTCATCACAACAGATGCATCGGTTTCATTTTTCTCACCGTTTTCTTCACGTTCCGCACGGTTTTGCGCTGCAATCTTTTCATTGGCGGCAGCTTCTTGTGCAAAGCGCAGCGAAATCTTTTCGTCACGTTTGGGCATCCACCACAGGTACAACAACAAAATCAGCACACAGATCAGCGTAATCAAAAATCCGGCAGAAAGACCGGGTGTTTTATAGGTGAAAGTAATGGTATGGTCACCCTGCGGCACCAGAACCGACATAAACCCGTTATTGGCTGGTACAATCTCCGCTGCAGCTCCGTCCACCTGCGCTGACCAGCCCGATTCATATGGCACACTGAAAAACACATAGTTTTCCTTGGAAAGATTAATTTTTGAAACAAATCCGCCGCCATCGCAGGAAAATTCATAGCAGGTTTGCTGATTTCTATCAGCACAATCCTGTGCATAAGCATCCTGGGAATACGTCTGGCCATCCAGCTCATTTTCACTCATGGGGGAAAGCACCTGCGACACCTCGTCGTAGTCTGCATCCTCCACCATCATTGCCTTGAGCAGGAGCAGTTCCCGGTTGGCCTGCGCCGTTTCCTCAAACTGTGCGCGGGTAATCACTTTGTCATAGGTGAAGCCATACGGAACGTAATTGTTATTTTGATAAACATCAAAACCGTTCTGTGTTGCGTAATAAGTGAAGCCCGGCATCTGCGTTGCGTCGCCGTCTTTAAAATTGTTGCCGTCTCCGGTGTAATCAAACAGATATTTCACCGAAAGCAGCCCTCGGATTCCGTAATGCGTGGTATCCGGGCGCGAACCAACCCCACGTTCCACACCGATGGACGGGTAGAACGTCATAACCGAGCCCGGTACAATAGAATGAAATGCCTGAATACTGGGCATCTGCCAATACATCGCCATATTGTCCATTGATTGATAAAAATCTACGCGATAGTTCTGCGTCTGTCCCTCTTCGTCCGGCAGGTCAACATCCTTACCGTTATTGAGTGCATAGGGAATAATGAAATTCCGCGTATCATACGACTGGGTTTTGCCCAGACCGATGAAATATGCGGCGTAGACTACGGTAATAATCAGCACACCCGCCGTTGCATTCCGCGTAAATTTTTTGGGATTTCGGCGAATCAGCGGCATCAAAATATAAAAGAGCAGCAAGCTTAAAAATGCGATGGCAACATACGTCCAAAAGCGTTCCGGATATTTTTCAAGTCCAAAGGAAATCTGCCCGGTTGTTTTGTCAATATTACTCGGCATTAAGCCGATTCCCACCGCGATTGCTGCGGTGATGCCGAACGTCCACCGGAATGCACGCCGCCAATCTGCTTCCTCCGTTTCAATTGCCTGCACGGTTGCCAGAGCAAACATCAACATCATCATATAATACCAGCGGGCATAAAAAGCCGAATTAAACAGTTGAAATGCATTGTTTAAAATCGGAATAAATGCCATGAGTACCAGCGTTCCGACAAGCTTTTTGCTCCAATGCTTTTTTTTGATCTGCATCCATGCAAAGACACCGGTCATGGAGAAAAGCGGCAGCCAGGCGCCCAATGATGCCCAGTTTGCATTGGAATCCGGCGTAAAATTAGCACGCGCAGGAATATCGGGCGGGAAGAACATGCATGAAAGAATATGCAGATACCGCTGCTCATTGCCATAGAGCAGTGCGCCCCAGCCATAGGTCGGACTGTTGACACGGCTGTTCTGCATT
The DNA here is from genome assembly GCA_934875675.1 of uncultured bacterium. Classification (GTDB taxonomy): domain Bacteria; phylum Bacillota; class Clostridia; order Oscillospirales; family Acutalibacteraceae; genus CAKXIK01. The sequence continues at coordinate 34,091 of CAKXIK010000019.1, read as the reverse complement.
ACCGCAAGCACCGTTGGCAGCAAGAGCACCGCTGTCATTGCAACACCCAGCACGGACTCAAATGCCAACCACCCGAACCGGCGCAGCGTGACATTTTTCCAGCTTCCGGTCGCAACACGGATAATCCAGTAAATAAAGCAGAAAACCACCTGACCCGCAAAGAAATAATAATTCATCAGGCACGAAGCAAACACCGCGAGCACAAACAATCCGCGCCGCCCAGTCTCCATATACTCATCCAACGCGGCAAGCAGCAGCGGGAAAATAATAATCGCCTCATGAAAATGATTAAAAAAGACGTTGTAAACGGCAAAACCGGAAAATGCGTAAAGCAATCCGCCCAGCACGGCATTATCAGGATTTTTTACATAGCGGCGCAGGTAAATATAACCCGAAAGCGCAGAAAATGCAAATTTCAGCATCAGCAGCGGCCCCATCAGATACGGCACGGCTGCACTCGGGAACAGCAGTGTAATCCAGAAAAACGGGCTCCCGAGATTGTAAAACGTATAGGATCCGATCAGATTGACCCCGAGATCCGTCGTCCAGCTCCAACCGATGTCCCCGCTGCGGATTGCGTCGTGAATCATCTGGTAAAACGGCACCTGCTGCACATTGAAATCACCGTAAAACAGAAAATATCCCTGGTCAAAAATAATAAACGGGATAAAAAACAAAAACGAACAGCCAAGCCCCAATGCAAATGCACGGAACGCACGGCTTTCCCACCACTTTTTTGGTGAGCCGAGCTTCGCGGAGTAATTCATGAAACGGATTCCACCTTTCGTTCGGGTTGTTTTTTGCCAAACACCGGTCGCAAGCCCTGTGTATGCATCACACAGAGTGCAACGGTACAGAAGAACAGCACCACATTCATTGCCGAACCGACAGCCTGCAGCGCATTGAAGGATGCAATATAGGGCGCATCCTTATGAATAATTTTATCAAGAAGCAGTGACTGATTGAAGAATGTGACAAACGAAACACCTGCAAACAATCCGAAAATTTTGAAATCCTGCTCGGTCAGGAACGCTCCCAGCAACAGAATCATGACAATAAATTGATATCGCTCGTGCTGCCGGGTGGTGAGAATAAACAGGCACTGCATCAAAAGTGCAGCATGCAGCCAGATATTCGTCTTTTTCGCCGCCAGCATCATCCAACACACGAACACAATGGAGGCAAGCATCAGGATCGTGCCCAGCATGGAAAATGTGAATCCGCCCACCATGAGTCCATCCGCATTCGGGCTTCCGCCAATAATGGAAAGCTCATCCGTTACCCAGTTGAAATCACCCAAGCCGAACAAATTAAACGCATTGAGATTGATATAGGGATACTTTCCAAACCCGCCGAAGTAGATTTGAAAAATCGCCAGCATATTTTTACTTGCAATCATAAACGGCAAGAATCCTGCCAGAACCGTTCCGAAGCCGATTGCAAGCGCACGCCACAGCCGGCTCCAATCCTGTCTGCGAATAAACCAGAACAAAATTACCGGCGCAAAGTAAAGGCACTGCATTTTTGTCAAGGCTGCCAGTGCAAACCAGAACGTGCCCCAAAGCGGCTTGTCTTCATCAAATGCGGCAAACACGAGCAGCAGCTGAAAGGTCATTATTGTATCCGTTTGCCCCCAACAGGAGCAATTGAAGATTGCCGAAGGATTGACCGCCCATGCAGCCGCTGCGCAGAGCGCCAAAAACACCGAACGCTTGCGGAAGATGAGGTAAATCGCTGCCACCGTGAGCAAATCAAACAGAATCGGCCAAAACTTAATCAGCAGCATGCGGTAAGGCTGATAGGTCGCCAAAAGATCAATGTTGAGCAGTCTGCCGACCGGCCACAACAAAATCAGATAAATGGGGGGGTAGTCCAAATCCCGAACATGACCGTCATACGCATTGAACAGCCCATTCTGAATATCCACCGCCCATTTGAGATACCACTCCGTATCAAATGAATTGAGGTAAGTCATTGCAAGCAGCAGCCTTGTGATTGCGGCGAACAGCAAAACCGCTGCCAGCACCCACCACACTTGTTGTTTTTTGATTTGAACATGTGCCATCGGTCAAAGACGTCCTTTCCTTTTTATACGAAGCTTTTCTTCCTTGCCGAAACATTTTTTGCCCAAAACCCTGACCGCCCCGGTTTTCTTTCGTGGGATTTGTTTTGTTTGAAGATTCGTATAATTTCAGTTTTGACAGAATCCAGAACAGAATTTATAATAATTATATATTAGTATCCGAGAACCGGTTTTTCACTCACTCAAAATGCTGAAAGCTCAATGAAAAGCCGGAAAAATACATGCAATTAACTCCCCCGCAAAAAATGAGGCCGTATTTGCAATCGCAGCATAAACCCAAGGAGACTTTTCTCTGACTGGATTTTCCGAAAAACGAGGTAAGAGTCTGGCGTAAACAACTCCCTCAATCAGAAATACTACTATTTCAACCCAAACATAATTGAGAATGAGATTCAACAGACCATACCGATATCCAATTAAATTAAGCAACACATTCAGGATTGTTTGCGTCAAAATATTTGTCACCAAAATAACGATTACCTGACTGCGACTGCGGAATCCGCAAATCCATGCAATTCCAAACTCCACAGCAATGGTAAGAAAAATCCGCAAAAGCATAGAAATAATCTCGCTGGTGTAATCATACGATCGGCGCACAGACAACCCCAATACCGTTTGATTTGATACGGAGAAATCGTCCTTGTCCACCGTAATCGTGTAATAGCTGCTGAATGCATACGGACGGCAGGGTGCACTGATTGCCAGCTTGTCGTGTTCCGGAAAATAAATCAAAATTTTATATTGCTGGGGTGGAATACTACCCCACGTATAGGAGTGAGTTTGTGAGCAGTTCTCAAATGATCCTGTAAAACGATACCTATCCGGGTCTGAAAAGGCATTAAACTTTTCCCAGATTCGCCGTTCGTCATTCCCATCAAAATTATTCATGCCGTCCCGCTCGTCCCAATCATCCGGCAAAACCAGCAATGTTACAAAATATGTTTCACTTTCCATTCCTTCAAAATGAACCTGAATACGGGGGCTGGGTGCACTGTCTGCCCTTACAGCCGCGGGAGTAAGACTCAAAAACAGGAAAAGCATTAGCAAGTACGCCAAACTACGCTTTTTCATGAAATCTACTCCTTTTCCAAAACAGTTTTTAAGTGCTTTACAGCCACCATCTTAAATCAATGGGCAGCTTCCAAAGTTCCGTCATTATAATTAGTTCACAATACGCCACAATCAGCGGAAGTAAGACGGAGATAATATCAAGAACGATGCAATCAATCCCTCGATTTGCGCTGCGCCCTATTAAGACGATCGAACACCCATAATAATCCCGATTATACTCTATTATTTCAAACACCTTCATAACGGCAGCTGCAAGGCAGGACAAAACAAACAACGCAGACACCGGAACCGAAACTGCCTTGATCCAACCAAATAGAAGATGTAGTATGACCGCTGCAGGATACACCATTGTAAAAAACTTATTACAATAGTATATCACGGGACTCATCCCTGCTTCCCTGCGAAGTTTTTCATACCACCAAAAATTGCGCATTCCCTTTTTAAGTTGATTGATTTTCGCTCTTCGTATCTTCTTTGCTTGAAACCATGTATCGATTGCAAATCGAAACCCGACGTAATAAATCGGTAACAAACAAAGAAAAAGCAGGAGGAGAAAATAAAAACTCACCATATCCTCATCAAACAGTCGGTACAACCGAACGTCAAACATCAGACAAATGCTTGCTGCCGTCATAAACCCGCCGACCAAAAGGCAACCGATTGTCACCCAATGCCCTAAATATTGGTGAATCCATGCAGCAACCACATTGAACAATCCAACTCCCATGGTAAAGCATCCGACCAAGCCGAGCATCATCCATCCGCTGTTTGGCGCATTGTAAACCTTTGTTAACCATAAATAAACAGCAAGAGGAAGCATCAGCGCAATGATTCCGATCGTTACCAGAAAACCATACCCGATCGGGTGAGCTTTTTTGAAATCGTCATCGGATGCCGGATCAAAAAACGTTGCTGCATTTTTTTGCATGCGACGGTTAAATTTTGGTTTTACCATTCCCATCTTCTGCATCCCCTCAAAAATTACAAGCAATTGCTTGACGGCTTGCCTTGCCGCGTAATGCCAATTGATCTTGAAACGGCAGACCATCATCTTCCGAAAGGACAGACCGCAAAATGAAAAATCATCATTTTTTTGCCATGACCTCACGCATGAAGCACATCAACCGCTGGGGATTGATGCGCAACACACACCACGAAAGCCTGAGTGAGCACAGCCACGAAACCGCCGTGCTGGCACATGCGCTTGCGGTGATTGAAAACCAGTATTTTGGCGGGGATTATGACCCTGACCGCGCAGCCGCTCTGGCACTTTTTCATGATACCACCGAAATCATTACCGGTGATTTGCCGACCCCTGTAAAATATTATAGCACCGAATTGCGCGAAGCTTATCGGAATGTGGAAAACGCCGCCGCTAATCGGCTGCTTGCAATGCTTCCGCAGGAGCTTCGGGCAATTTATGACCCGCTGCTGCGCGAGGAAGGGCGAGAAAAGGAGATTGTGAAAGCAGCCGACAAGCTTTCTGCCCTAATTAAGTGCATTGAAGAGCAGCGGATGGGGAATCAGGATTTTGCCAGCGCGGAGGTTTCTCTCCGCAATGCACTGCAAAAAAGCACCCTGCAAAGCGTAAGCTTTTTCTGCGAAAACTTCCTTCCGTCCTATTCTCTGACACTCGACGAGCAAAGCTCCCCTTCGCAAGAAAATTAGTGCCGCAAAATCAGCACGGTCTGACCGTTATTGAGCGAAAGCTCTCTTCGCAGAATCTTTGTGCTGTGCAGATCATTACGCACCATGTTCTGGAGCGCATTTCCACCGTGATAGCCGTGAATTACAACGATTTCATGCACATCACTTCCGCAGCGGGCAATCAGCCGTTCCAGCTCATCCTGCGCCTGCATAACGCGCATTCCGTGAATATCTACCTCCAGCGTAAAGCCGAATTTTCTTGTGAGCAAGCCGAACACCCCTTTCTTTTCCATATGCATTTTATTTTACCACAGCTATGCAGCACCCGCAAGTAAAAACAGAAAACGGTTGTTGCCAAGCGTAATTTTCAGTCGTATTTTACAATTTAATTTTTAAAATTTGTAGCATCCACTGGCTTTCCGACAAACTCTTGAAACTTTGCCGGTTTCTTCTCTAACGCGCTTGACTTTACCGAATCGATTCGCTATAATGACCTTGAAATCAGATATTGATTTTTGTTAATGCAAATTTGCCGGTCGTATTTTTGTATCATTAATTTTTAATGCTTTACAAAAATGCGGCCGTTTTTATTTGGAAAAGAGGGATTTCCATATGGCAATGAAGCTCCCAAAGCTGAGAAACCTGCGCTATCTGGATTTGTTTACCGTTTTCAACTGGCATGACGAAAAAGCTAAGGGACGCTGCTGCATGCTCGCCTCGGCAGTTCTTTCCACGCTGGTCTCTGATTTAACCGCAGGAACCCTTTATACCGCATTTTTAACGGTTAACAATTTTTCTATTGTCGATGCCGGTGTGATCACCTTTTTGCCGTTGATTGCCTCCTGCTTCAGCATCTTTTCTCCCATGATTCTGGAGCGATTCCAAAAGCGGCGCTGGGTTCTGGCTGGCGGCAGGCTTGCCTATTATATCATTAATATTCTGGGCCTTACTTTTTTACCGTATGTCATCAAGGATCAGGGCGCAAAGCTGTTCTGTTTTGGTGCAGTGGTGTTCATTGCAAGTCTGGTGAATAATCTGTTCACGAGCGGATATTCGGTCTGGCATCTGAACTTTATTCCAAACTCGGTTCGCGCACGATATCTTTCCTATCAGCAGATGATTACCGCACTGCTCTCCGGAGTTGCGCTGATTGGCTCGGGTTTGCTTGCCGATTCGCTGCGCGGTTCTCCCAATGAGGCAACGGTGCTGACAATTCTGCGTCTGGCGGGCTTTTGCCTTGCTGCGGCAGATGTCACCTTTCTTGCACTACCGCGGGAATATGCGTATCCCCACCGAGAAAGCCGCATCCGGCTGCTCAATGTATTTCGGCTGCCGTTTCGCAACCGCAAATTTGTGTTGACGATGGGCCTGATCGCATTCTGGACGTTCCTTGCCAACCTGCCTGCATCCTCGTGGACTTATTATTTGCTCAACACCGCACACACGGGTGTGACAATGATTAATGTACTGTCGTTTATTTACGGCTTTTTCCTGCTGATTTTAACGCCATACTGGCAGCGCGTACTCAAGCATCAGTCCTGGTTCAAAACCTTTGCGATTGCTGCATTTATGAATGTTCCCACGGTATTTGCATCCGCATTCATCAGCGAAGGAAACTGCATTTGGCTTTACCCGCTCGTTCGCATTTGCCAGCACGCGCTTGGTGTGGGGCTAAACCTGACATGGGCTAATTTTCCGTACATCAACACCCCGCGCGAGGATCAGACCTATTACATGTCGTTTTACTTCCTGATGGCAAATCTCGTTGCATTCTTTGGTCAGTTTATCGGAACACTCTTTATTAAAGGAATGAACGGGCAAACCGTATGGCTATTCGGCTCTGAATTGACGGCGGTTCAGTTGCTTGTAATTGTACAGGGTGTGCTGAATCTGATCTGCGCCATCCTGATTATTCGGTTTTTACCCCAGCTTTCTCCGTCGCCGGAAGAAGAGGATTCTCCCGCTGTGCCGTGATCTCAGCTGCAGTTTTCTCTGCAAGAAACGATTCGCACAATCTTACGAGTTTCTGGGCGTTGTGCCACACTTCCGGGGGAATCTGCGTTGGCTGCGGTGCCGTTCCAAATTGATCTTCTACTGCATTGAGCCATTCCACCCGCGCCAAAGAATCCAGAATTCCCGATTCCAGCAGGTCAACATCACAATCCTGCAAAAAACAATCATCGCCACACACGCGGGCAAGCAATTGCAGCAACTCCTGTTCAAGCGCTGTATTCTGTTTCATCGCAAAGCTTCCTTTCCACGTCTGCTGATATCCAGCAAAGCGTCTCGGTCAATCTTTCCATTTTGATTGAGCGGCATTTTGTCAATCAGCATCACCACCGGTACCATATATGCGGCAAGCCGTTCGGATAGTTTTTTGCGCACTGCTGCTGCTGAACAATCTGCATCCGGATGCAATACTGCAAATGCCCGGAGCCGTTTTACGGCACCGTAATCATCCTTTTCGGCAACAACGGCCCCTTGTGCAATTTGGGGCAGCGCCAAAAGATTCATTTCCACATCATCAAGCTCTACGCGAAAGCCGTGCAGCTTAACCTGGCGGTCTGCCCTGCCACAAAAGTAAAGCAGATTATTCTTCAAAAATCCGCGGTCTCCTGTAAAATAAGCAGGTGCACCATCCAGCACGTCAAACGCTGCTGACTTCACATTGGTATAACCGGGGGAAACACCCTCCCCCTGAATGACAATCTCTCCTTCTGTTCCATCAGGCAGAGGGAGAATTTTCTTGTGTCCGCCAATGCTGCTTTGTGAGCAAATCAGAACGGAGGTTCCGGGTCGAACGGTTCCAACGGGTAGGGAGTCTTTTTCTAAATGCTCTGGCAAAATTTCTGCCGCCGTTACAGCTACGGTGCATTCTGTGGGACCATATGCATTGATAATGCGTATTCCCGGAAAACGCTTCCACAAAGCACGCACGGTTTCTGTATGCAGCGTTTCACCGCAAAAAAATATGGCAGAAAGCTCCTCCATCCATGCTCGTTCAAAGGATTTATCCGACAACAGCATTGAGGCAAATGACGGCGTACACACCATTAACTGCGCACCGCTTTGCCCAAGAACCGAAAACAGGTTTAAAAAATTTTGCTGCACCTCCGACTCCAGCGCAACCAGACAGGCTCCGGTTGAAAACGCCTGATAAAAATCGGCAACCGAAAGATCAAATGAAAAGGATGCCTGATTGATAATTACCGTTGGGGTTGGCTTGCACCATGACTGCATCCACCGTGCAAAACAATTAAGATTATCTCTTGTAATGGCAACGCCTTTTGGAACACCGGTGCTTCCCGAGGTATAGAGCTGATAAAGCACGGAGTTGCCCGGAAAATTTACTTCCGGCGGAAATTCGTTTCCGGCCTGCACTTCTGCAGCATTTAAAACCGGACACGGCGCGGCGCAGGGAAAGAAATCAAACGCCCACACGGCACAGGGTTTTGCTTCACTCAGCAGGGATTGCAGCCGAAGCAGGGGAGTGCTGCTTTCTACCGGAAGATAGCACACCCCCGCAAAAGCACACCCCAGAATTGCTGCAGGGAAAAAACATTGTTTTTTGCCCCAGATCACAATTGGCCCTTTGCCGTATAAAGGTTGTGCCTGCAATCTGAATGCCTCGGTCGCCTTTCCCAACTGTTCATAAGAAATTGTCCCCTGTGCACAACGAAATGCAGGCTTCTCTGCACCATGCAAAAAAGCCTGCCGAATCTGTTGAAAAATCATGGCTGATCCCTCTTTTCGTGACCCAATTGCTTAGGCCTGCAGATTCTTGCAATCCAGCCGTTTCAAAATCTGATCCGATGGAATTAACCCGGAATCATAAAGCACGCGGGAGTGATTTTTTAAAATAAGCTCTCGCCGAATCTGTTCACCTGTCTGTCGGTTGGTAACCGTGCGGTAAACTTCACTCACGCGATACCAATCCTCACCTTCGGCAACAAACCCGCTCTGTTGCTCCTCCAGGCGGTATTTTTCTCCCAACGGGCAAATACTGCGCAGCTCTCCGTAAAGAAATTCATCATCCTGCCAAATGTGCAGTTGAACCGGATACTGCGTTGTATTGCAAAAACGATAATCCACATTTTTATAAAACACCGAGGTGCCTGTGCCAAACGGAACGTGCCGTCCGGAATCGGGAAAAAGTGCATCGCTGTGATGGTGCAGTTCTGTCACAGCAAGCGGTGTGTGCAGCACCATATAATGAATCAGATTCGCCATCTGACAAAGTCCTCCGCCGATCCCGCTCCCCACATGATCCACCAGAATCGTCATTCCCTGCTGGTATCCGCGCCGTTTTGTGCACCGCCCCACTGTTTTCCAAAATGAAAACACTTCACCCGGCCAAACCACCAGACCATTCAGTTTTTGCCCCGCAATCCACAGGTTTTTAACCTTGCTTTTCTGCAAGTCGGGGTCTACTCCCACCAATTGACGAATCAAAACGGAAGAATGGCTTTTCCACACCTCGGGCAAAAGCCGGCTGTCCTTGTTTTTTGCCAGCGGGACCCTGCGAACACAGTCGGAAACCGTACGCCGCAAGCATTCCTTTGCGGCTGCAATCTGATAACAAACGGGACCAAACTCACAAAACAATTTACGTTTTTGCTTCACCATGCCCCATCATCCCTTTTGAACGCAGCAGACCTGTTGAACGGCTTCGTTTACCGCGTTTATATTAAGTTTATTATGTCATATCACCTAAATTATGTCAAATTACAAAGTGGTTACAAAATAAAAGCAAATAAATTTATTTTAGCAATGTTTCTTGCTCTTTTTAACAATTGAATTGCCAAAGCAATTGAGATACACTAAAGATAACATAGGGGAACCAATGCGCATTCAGAAAATGACAATAGGGGGAGAAAGTTTGAAAAATAAATCTTTCAAACTTCAAATTTGTGGTTAAGCAGAAAGGAATGGTCACAACTATGGATCGAGTCCGTTTTGGCGTAATTGGTCTTGGCAATATGGGTTCCAGTCACGTTCAATGGATTTCCGGCGATGAAGTTGCCCGCGCAGAGCTGACTGCAATTTGTGATTTGAAGCAGGATCGTCTGGAGGCAGCGCAAAAAGTCTGTCCGACTGCCGCCGCGTTTACCGACTATCACGAGCTGCTGGGCAGCGGTCTGGTGGATGTTGTATTAATTGCAACACCGCATTATCTTCACCCGGTAATCGCCAAAGAGGCATTTGCCGCGGGACTGAACGTTCTGACAGAAAAACCCGCCGGTGTTTACACCAAGGCTGTCCGCGAAATGAACGAAGCGGCAAAGCAAAGCGGAAAGCTGTTCGGAATCATGTACAATCAACGCACCAACCCGCTTTATCAAAAAGCACGGCAGCTGGTGCAAAGCGGCGAACTGGGCGAACTGAAACGCTGCATCTGGATTATTACCGATTGGTACCGTTCGCAGGCATATTACAACTCCGGCGGCTGGCGCGCAACCTGGGCAGGCGAGGGCGGCGGCGTACTGCTGAATCAGTGTCCACACAACCTGGATTTGTGGCAATGGATTTTCGGAATGCCCAGCCGAATTCGTGCTTCCTGCTACGTTGGGAAATACCACGATATTGAAGTGGAAGACGACGTCACAATCTATGCAGAATATCCCAACGGCGCAACCGGCAGCTTTATTACCACCACTGCGGAATGCCCTGGCACAAACCGCCTGGAAATCAGCGGTGACCGCGGTAAGGTTGTGATTGAGGACAACAAACTCACGTTCTGGAAGCTGAGCGTACCCGAGCGAAAATTCTGCTTTGAAACAGACAAAATCTTCGGTACACCGGAAGCAACTGCCGAGGAATTTCCCCTGGAAGGGAAAATTCCTATGCACGTCGGCATCCTCAACAACTATGTTGATGCTCTGCTGGACGGTTCTGCGCTGCTTGCCCCGGGCGAAGAGGGCATCAACGGGCTTACCATCAGCAACGCCGCTTTCCTCAGCTCCTGGGAGGGTGATCGTTGGGTTGAACTTCCGCTTGATGAGGACCATTATTATGAGCAATTGCAGCAGCGCATCCGGACTTCCCGCCACAAAGATGAGGTGGCTGAAGTAACCGCCTCCACTGCGGGGTCCTACGGCGCAAAATAATACTTATTTTTTGGGCAGATCATCCTTTGGGGAAACGCCGAACCGATCGCGGTATCTGCGGTAAAACGCGGAATAATCGGTAAACCCGCTGCGGGCAAAAGCATCGGTTACGGCTGCTCCCTCGCGGATGGCTGCACGCGCAATCATCAGCCGTTTGAGCAGGATGTAATTCCAGACGGTTGTTCCCGTCACCTGCCGGAACTGCTGATTCAGATACGACTTGCTGACATAAAAACGCGAAGCAAGGTCACTGAGATTCAAGTCTGCAGTCAGATTGCTGTTGATATATTCCACCACGCTGCCAATTCGGGTTTGCGGCTGTGCTGCATCCTCGGGCAGGGCGTTATCTCCGTGGTAAATGGTTGCAAATGTGCGGCGCAGCTCCATCAGTACGGGCGGCAAATTGCACACCACTGCCAGTCTGCGGGCCGCATCGCTTTCTCCTGCGGGATGCGTCATTGCATCAAAGCACGCACTCACAAATGATGCATCGTACTGTTCGGGACGATAAAGATTCATTTTGCCGACAGGGCGCTCATAAAACGGCACCAAAAGCTCCTCCTGTGCATCGATTTGCGCAAGAAGTTTGGGCGGAAAATGAATTGCCACCCGTTCATATGGATGCAACGGTGAAAGCTGTGCCTTGTGTGTTTCGCCGGGACGCATAATCAGAATGCACCCGGGAGAAAGCCGGTATTCATTGCCCTCTACAAAATAAGTCCCTTCGCCGCGCAAAAAGCAGTAAAGCTCGCAGTTTTCATGTGCATGCATCACAAATTGCGCTTCGCTTGGGGACTGATCCATGGAATGATGAAAATAGAGCCCACTGTCCTGGTAAGAATATAACATTTTATTCACCCTTTTACTGAGCACGTTCCTGCGTCAGAGCGGCTTTTTCGAAGATTTTGATCTTCCGTTTCAAGAGAAATTAGTATTAGTATAACAAATCGCCGGAAACAAAACAACGATTGTTTTTTGCTGGTTTGTCCCAACAAAACCCGCGTTTTCGGCTTTTGAAAAATCATTTCCAAAAAGAAAGGAATCAACTGCTATGAAAATGACATTCCGATGGTACGGCGAGAGCGATCCCGTCACACTGGAAAAAATCGAGCAGATCCCAACCATGAGCGGCATCGTATCCGCCGTTTATGATGTTGCACCCGGAGGTGTCTGGAGCAACGAAAGCATTGCAAAAATCAAATCGGCAGCCGCTGCAAATCACCTCGAGTTTGAAGTGGTGGAAAGTGTTCCTGTTGCGGAGGACATTAAGCTTGGTTCTCCAAAAGCACCGGCTATGATTGAGGCATACTGCGAAAACCTTCGCCGTTTGGGCAAGGCGGGCGTCAAATGCGTCTGCTACAACTTTATGCCGGTTTTTGACTGGCTGCGCAGCGAACTGGAACACCAGAACACGGACGGTTCCAACTCCCTTGCTTATGATGATGCTACGGTGCGCGCCATGAATCCGCTCACCAGCGAACTTTCCCTGCCAGGCTGGGACGAAAGCTATTCCAAAGAGCAGCTGCGCGATCTTCTTTCCCAGTACGAGCAGATTGGCGAAGAAAAGCTTTGGAACAACCTGCAAACCTTTCTGGAAGCTGTGATTCCGGTTGCAGAGGAGAGCGGCATCAACATGGCAATTCATCCGGATGATCCGCCGTGGGGTCTGTTTGGTCTTCCCCGTATTATTACGTGTGAAAAGAACCTCGACCGTTTCCTCAAGCTGGTGGATTCTCCGGCAAACGGCCTGACATTCTGCACCGGCTCGTTGGGTGCAAGCCCCGAAAATGATCTTGTTAAAATGGCGAAAAAATATGCACAGCGCATTCATTTTGCCCACCTTCGCAATGTTCTCTGGACCGGCGAAAAGCAGTTCCATGAGGTTGGGCATCCCACCAGCTGCGGATCACTGGATCTTTACGGCATTGTGCGTTCGCTTGTGGAAGGTGGATTTGACGGCTATGTTCGTCCCGACCACGGCCGCATGATCTGGGGGGAAACCGGTCGTTACGGCTACGGTCTTTATGATCGCGCTCTTGGTGCCACCTACCTTGCCGGCCTGTTTGAAGCGGTGGAGAAAACACTCGGCAAATAAGCTCCGGGCTCTGGCATCTGCAAAGTTTTTGCAAATGTATGGTACGAATTTGGAATGAACAACGGTGTAAAATTGGGGAAAGCCCTTTTGATTGATGTGCTTTTCCCGAAAATTATCATCTATCATTTTAAGACAAAATCGTATGATTCCGGTTTGCTGCACTTTAAAATCGAAAGGAAGTCATTCTGATGAATAAAACAATTGTAATCACCGGTGCAGGCGGCGTGCTTTGCTCCTCGTTTGCTGCAGCACTTGCCGCTGACGGAGCAAAGGTGGCTCTGCTTGATCTGAACAAAGAAGCTGCGCAAAAGGCTGCCGACGCTATTGTTGCTGCCGGCGGTACTGCAAAAGCGTATGGCACCAATGTTTTGGAACGCGATTCCCTCAAGGCGGCACATGACGAAATTCTTGCCGACTTTGGCCCGTGCGATATTCTGATTAACGGCGCAGGCGGCAACAACCCGCGCTGCACCACCGCACACGAGGTTTATGAGCCGGGCGATGAAACCCGCGACGACATCAAAACCTTCTTTAATCTGGATAAATCCGGCTTTGACTTTGTATTCAGCCTGAATCTGATGGGCTCGCTGCTGCCCACACAGGAATTTGCCCGCGATATGCTTGGCCGCGAGGGATGCTCGATTCTGAACATTTCCTCCATGAATGCCTACACACCGCTGACAAAAATTCCGGCTTACAGTGCTGCCAAAGCGGCAGTTTCCAACTTTACACAATGGCTGGCAGTTCACTTCGCCAACCAGAACATTCGCGTCAATGCAATTGCTCCCGGCTTTTTTGTCACCAATCAAAACCGCGGTATGCTTTTTGATGAACAAGGCAATCCGACGGCACGCACCGAAAAAATACTGCGTGCAACCCCGATGGGACGTTTTGGCGAAGCCGATGAGCTGCTGGGTGCAGTCCGCTTCTTGCTGGATGACAAGGCGGCCGGTTTTGTCACCGGCGTGGTTATCCCGATCGACGGCGGTTTCTCCGCTTATTCCGGCGTTTAATTTGCTTTTAAAAATGTATCCTGCTCTTTGAATGCAGCTCCTGCAACGGGAGCAAAGGAACGGTGATAGAAATGAGTCAAAAATTGATGATTTGCGCTTTTGCAGACGAAGCAGGCGACTCCCCTGAAGAACAGATTTCCGCAATGCGGCAAAATAGCGTTTCTCTGCTGGAACTGCGCAGTCTTTGGGGACGCAATGTTACCACGCTGACCGACAGTGAACTTAAAAGCTTTTGTTCTATTCTGAATGAAAATGGTCTCGCGGTGTGGTCCATCGGCTCTCCCTGCGGCAAAGGACGGATTGATGAACCGTTTGCCCCCCAACTGGAACAATTCAAACGAACGGTGGAAATCGCACATCTCTGCGGAGCAAAACGAATTCGTTTATTCAGCTTTTACGGCTGTGAAAACCGGTACCGCGAAACGCGTGATGAAGTTTTGATGCGTCTTTCCCGTTTTTGCGAGGAAACAAACGGCAGCGGGATTCTTCCATGCCATGAAAATGAAAAAGGGATTTACGGCGATTCTGCAGCTCGCTGCCTGGATTTGCACCAAAGCCTGCCTCCGCTGCGTGCCGTGTTCGACCCCGCCAACTTTTTGCAGTGTGGCGAAACCACTGCACATGCGTGGGAACTGCTGCATTCCTATGTGGATTATCTTCACATTAAGGACGTGCGTTCCGACGGTGTACTGGTTCCCGCAGGCGAAGGGGAAGGCTTGCTGCCATGGCTTTGTGCACAGTTTACCGCACAGGGCGGCAGCGTAATGACTCTGGAACCGCACCTGAAGGTATTTTCGGCGCTCTCCTCTTTGGAGCAGGAAGGTGACGAAAGTGCAATCGGAACCGCCTTTGCCACCAACCGCGAGGCCTTTGATGCAGCAGCTGCTGCATTGCACCGAATCCTTGCTTCCATGTAACACTCATAATTTTATTGGAGTCAATATAAGAAAGAGGGTATTTCTATGCTGTTAGGTGCACAAATGTACACCGTGCGCGATTACACGAAGGATCTTACCTCATTTTCAGAAACTTTGAAAAAAATTGCAGACATTGGCTATACAGATGTTCAGGTTTCTGGCACCTGCCGCTTTGAGGCGGACTGGCTTGCTGCAGAACTTCGTAAAAACGGGCTGACCTGCTCCATTACACACACCGCGCAAAATCGAGTGCTGGACGAAACCGACCGTGTCATTGCCGAGCACAAAACCTTCGGCTGCAAGCACATCGGAATCGGAAGTCTGCCCGGCAGTGTGGAAAATTATTTTGATTTTCGGGATGAAATTATGGTCGCTGCAAAGCAGATTAAGGCTGCGGGATTGCAGATGATGCTGCATAATCATCACCGGGAATTTGAGCGCAGCGGGCCGGAACGTATAACATATCTGGAACGTGTGCTGCAGTATTTCCCCAATGGCGAGCTTGGAATTACGCTGGACGTTTTCTGGGCACAGTATGCCGGTGCCGACCCTGCGGAATGGATTCAAAAACTCAGCGGCCGTGTTCCGTGTGTCCATCTGAAGGATATGCAGGTTATTGGCGGCAAACAGCTGATGGCCAGTGTTGGCAGCGGAAACATGAATTTCTCCACAATCCTGAATGCCTGTGAGGCTTCCGGAGTGGAACACTTGCTGGTGGAGCAGGATGATTGCAACGGTGTAGATCCGTTCACCTGTCTCAAACGCAGCTATCAGTATCTGACAAGCCTTGGACTGCATTAATCCGTCTTATTTTCGGCAGATGTTTGCCGAGCCAAAAAGGTAATCATTCGCGGGCGATTTGCCGACTTTTCTGCAAAACGGTGTTTCACCATGTTTTGCCGGACGGCGCTTCGTCCGCTTTTTTCATTGAAATTGATTGGAGAAATTAAAATGCAATCGCTTTCGTATTTACAGATTCGCACTGCTTTGCAGGAACTCAAAATTCCTCGTGGAATTCCGTTGCTGGTGCACAGTTCCCTGCGAGCACTAAAAGCACCGGTTGAGGGCGGCGCACAAACAATGGTGGACGCTTTGCTGGAAACGCTTGGATCCGGCGGCACTTTGGTGGTTCCAACGCTCTCGCTTAGCTCTGTAGAGGAGCATCATCCCGTATTTGACGCTCTGCACACACCGTCTGATTGCGGTGCATTCACCCAATTTGTGCGCAGTCTACCAGGAGCATTCCGCAGCTGCCATGTCGTTTCCTCCGCGGCGGCAATTGGCGCACATGCAAAAGAGCTTACTGCCGGTCATCTTGATACTCCCTGCGGAGCCGATTCGCCGTATGCCCGGATCATTGAGGCAGGGGGAGCAGTGCTCTTTTTGGGTACGGATCTGGGATGCAATACGCTTTTTCACGCCGCAGAAGAAGCAGAAGCCCGCCCGTATTTACGTTATGCCAAAATTCGCGATGCCAAAATTACCGATTGTGCCGGAAACCACTTTATTCATACCTTTCGCCGGTATAATTGTTACCAAACAGGAGTTAACCGGTACCTTGAAAAAATGGAACCCATCTTTTCAGAAATGGGTGTGCTTCACCGCGCTGGCCTTGGTGCCGCAACGCTCACCCTTGTCAACGCCGAACAGGATTTCTCCCTTTGCCGCCAAACGCTGCGCGAACGGGAAGAATATTTGCTGCAGCGGAATTGATGCACACTTTTGCGCGTATATCTACTTTTATGCCAAAAATTAAGGTACGAATGAATTGCATATTTTCCCTTAATATGCTACAATATATTAAAATTTTACCATTTCTGTTTTAATCTATCTGCACTGAGACAACGGTTTTCTCAACATCTGGACAAAGGGGCTGAATCGTTTGGCAAAGCACGCACGTACTTCACCGCTAACTCCCCCCAAAAAGACCCCCGCCGATCCCCATAAAAAACAAACCGCAAAGACCTCCGGGAAACGAATCTGGCTGCGGATTTTAGCATCCGTCCTGTCAGTGGTGTTTCTCACCACGGGCTGCGGAATTTTATATGTCCGTGGATTACTTAATCGGCTTGACCGCACCGAATTTACCGGCAATTCAAGCTTTACCTTTGACGAAGAGGTTCCCACCTTTTCAGGGGATGAGTGGGCAGCGTCCACCACCGACGCCAGCGGAAACCCGGTGGCGGCCTCCAGCGGCATTACCGTGCAGCAGAACAACGAAAACATCAACCGTGCACACGGCGGCTACACCGAAGTGCAGAACATCAAGCTTCTCAGCGATCCCGATATTCAAAATATTCTGCTTATCGGTGCAGATCTCACCGGACTGGGCGATACAACCATGATTGTTTCCATCAACCGCCGCACCCAGAAAATACATATTACCTCCCTAATGCGGGCAATGTATGTTAAAATCCCAAATCACCAGTGGTTTATGTTTAATCATGCCTATGCATGGGGTGGGCCAAAGCTCACCATACAGACGATTGAAAATAATTTCCGCATCAAAATTGACGACTATGTTGTGGTCAACTTCAAGACTTTCCCTAAAGTTGTCGATTTGCTCGGCGGAGTGGATGTTACGCTTTCCAAAGCGGAAGCAGCCTATCTCTCCGTCCATTCGGGCGCCAGCTTTTCTGCCGGAGCTTCGCATCTCAACGGCAATCAGGCACTTGACTATGCGCGAATACGCAAATCTGACACTTACGATACCGATTTCAAGCGCACCTCGCGTCAGCGCAATGTGATTCAGGCGCTTATCAAAAAAATGACTTCCACCGGGCTTGGAACGCTTAACCAGTTGGCGGTCAACATTCTTCCCTTAATAAAAACCAGCCTTTCGAACGAAGAGATCCTTACGCTTGCTGCAAGTGCGCCGTCTTTGATTCACTATCCAATCTCGCAAAAAATGCTGCCGGTGGAAAATGACACCACCAATACCTCCGTAAACAGCTTTCAGGGTATCATGTATGTGCGCAATCCCGGCGGAAATGGCAGCAGCGAGGTTTATTAGGTGAATTTTGTTAAAAATGTCAAGGCTGCTCACGAATTTATTTGCAGCTGACTTCAAATTTTTTGAATTTATTTTATTTGACCGCTCTTTCCGCTGCAATGCAAATCTTGTTAAACACGGTTTGCGTTCGCGGAAGAGCGGCTTTTTTGTATAAAGAAACGTTGACGAACCGCACGAAGTATTCTATAATTTATAGTGTCTTATACCATGGTCAGGCTTCCGGCTTGCAGAAAGGGAAGGTCACAATTATTATGAAACAAAAAAGGTGCTTGTTTGCACTATTTTTTATGTTTTTGCTGGCACTGGTGCTGACTGGCTGCTCGTCCTCACTTGAAACAGAGCTTTCTGTCAACCGCGGCTTTTCCGGTCAGCGCGTGATGTCGTGTTCCTTTTCGGAACGTCAGCTGCACGCAGCCGGAACCACTCTTTCAGAAATTCTGGAAAAAAACTGCCCTGATGAACTTGCGTGGAAGGTAGAACCGGCAGACGACGGTGAACGATGCACTCTGACACTTTCTTTTTCCTCTCAGCAGGAATATATGAAGAAAGTGACGGCACTGCTCAACGCCGGCACACACCGCGACCCCGAATATAAACGCACCCCATTTGTCCTTTATTCCACGCCTGATACGATTTTGACGAGCGGCTGCCGTTTGCAGGAGGATTTTACAAGCGCGGATCTGCTGGAATGGCTGATTGACGCGTTTGACGATGCAACCGGATATCCAAGCGGCATTGTATTTGAATTCACACGTAATGATGTTATAACGGATGGGGGAGACCCAATCTCTGTTGGCAAACAGATTAATCTGAACTCCCTCAGTTCCGAATCGGTGAGCCGGATTGAAATTGAAACCAATCAGGATGAAGACAGCAATACATTTTCCCGAGTAATCCGAATTGTTTTTCCCCAACATACGGCGGAAAATCTGGGCACTGCGCTGACCGATTTTTTGCGCAGCAATTTGCCTGAAGGCGCGCGTTCCGTTTGGACACAGCGGGACAACGCAATAGTTTATACCGCCGTTCTGCGCAAAGGGGATTTGGAATCACTGCAAAAATCCACCCAAACGTTTTTTCGTTCCGATCAATCCAACCTGCAGCAGACACAGCTGAATGAGTTCTCTTCGCCTACGGTTGACGAACGGGCGATCGAAGAATCCATTGATCTTTCTGGATTTTTTTCTGATGGAAATCACACCGATGTTTTGTATGTGTTTACTGCAAATGAACACTCTCAGCTTTTGCAGGGCAGCGTTTACGGTACCGGTGACTGGATGAAGAGTGATAAGATTACCGATCACCGTATGTTCACCTACGAAGGCAATGAAGATGTTGTTCGGCTGCGAATGGTGCTTTCGGAAACGCACCTGATTGATTCCATAGACGTTTCAATGACACAAAACGATGACGGAACCTTCCTGCGGGAAATGTCTTTCCTGTTTGATACCGACAAAAGTCACAACGGTGCAGAATACTGTGCACGCTATTTTAATTCCATTATTTCCACCTCAGCAAGCGCAGTGGTTGCACAAAAGGGAAATATGGACGTGTGTACCCTTTCGATGCGCGGCACCACTGCACAGCTGTCAGACATTACCTCGAAGCTTTTCGGTGAAAAAAATGTAATTTCCTTTGCAGAAACACAGTCCACTTTTTCGCTTAAAAATTATCTGCTGTTTCGTGATGAAATTGAACTGGCTGATATTCTTGGGGAAACAAATACGCCCACACCACTTAATTATACGCTGACGCTCAATAAGCAGGAGGCTGCGCGGTTCCTTTCTTTGGAATATTCTGAATATGGCCGCCAGCGAAAGCTTAAGGATACTCAGGGAACCGGCATATTTTCCTTCTCCGTTCCAGCTGCCAATACTTCCATCGCATATGACGGTTCTTCCTATAATGCAGGCGGCATTATTGTTTTGATCTTCCTATGTCTGTTGATTGTTGCGGTTCTGGTTGCCATTTTCCTTCTTTTGCTTCGCACCGGAAAGGATGCGTGGTTTGATGATCCTGCGCATTGTAGGCGTGCATCGGATGACGCACGCCGCTACCGAGAAGCCGTTTTTCGTAAACGAGAAGAACGAAACCAGAATCTATAAGAAAATCTCACTAATGTGAATTTCATTGGTGAGATTTTCTTTTTTGTGACCATATTGTTACTGCTAGATTGTAATATATACTTATCTTATGAATGATTACTTGAAACCGACAAATTGTGTGTTACGACAGAAAGGAATGGTCACCACATGAAAACGAAATTATTTTCACTGGCTGCCGCTGTTTTATCCCTTGTCTTTATTTTTTCTGCTACCTCATTAATATCTTTTGCTTCTCCTGCTTCTTCCCCGATTGTTCTCACTCCTGAAACAGAACTCCACAGCGGCAACGACAACAGTAATCATCATATTCCTTGCAACCTATGCTCTGCAATTTACAATGGCACCGATTACGTTAAAATTGATAATGGCGACGGAACCAACGGAGTTTTTACGGCAACACGCAGCAGTGACGGCACTTCAACTTTACTGACCGTCAGCAGAACCGTAACCGTTTCCATGATTGTTCTGAAAGCTGCAGACAAACATCAAATTTATGTAAATGCCGAATTGATTACACTGGAAGCCGGAAAAACTTATCAACTGAACAGCATCATTAAAAATAAAAAGGGGATTGCACAGGCAATCAGCCATATTACGATGTATGGAGTGAAAAATGCAGTTGTATCTTCCTCTTCTGAAGTATCTTCGGAAGCATCCTCCAATGTCTCCTCTGGCGTGTCGTCTGACGTGTCCTCTGATGTGTCGTCCGACGTTTCCTCCGATGCATCGTCCGATGTTTCCTCCGATGTCTCCTCTGATGTGTCGTCTGACGTCTCCTCTGACGTGTCCTCTGATGTGTCGTCCGATGTTTCCTCCGATGCATCGTCCGATGTTTCCTCCGATGTCTCCTCTGATGTGTCGTCTGACGTCTCCTCTGATGTCTCCTCTGACGTCTCCTCTGATGTCTCCTCTGATGTCTCCTCCGATGTCTCCTCTGACGTGTCGTCTGGCGTCTCCTCTGACGTCTCCTCTGATGAGGATATTTTAGATGAGAGCGTCCCTCTGTCACCTCCGTCATCCGATGATACAATTTCTCAGTTCGTATCCGGTGCCTCATCGACAGAATCCACTGAGGATATCAGTGATAATGAAACCCCGTTAACCGGTTCTGCTGCATTCGCCCCCATCCTGATTGCATTGTTGGTAATCTCTGCATCAGGTGTAGTTCTTGCGATTGTAAAAAAACATCAGCTGACCATTGAGGAATAACGTAATTGCAATAATCAGCCTTCAATGTTGATGAAAAATGGCAGTGAGAAGAATCTCACTGCCATTTTTCACTGCTTATTGATTTGTTTGTTGTGCTGCCGCAAGCGCTTTGGCATACTCTTCCCGGACTTCCTTTGGAGACACAATTTCGCAATCACCGCCAAGTCCAAACAGCCACCCGAAAAATTGTGGACTAACCTGCACATTCACAATCGTTTCAAATTCTCCGTTTTTCTGGGGAATAATAGGAACCTCTTTGCCAAACCAATCGATTACCACACCTACAAGTGGTTCCGGCATGCGCAAACGAACTGAATATTCTTTTCCGCCGTACATGCCAAACAGTTTTTTGGAATAAATGGCCATATCAAACTGTTCAAAATCCGCCTTACCCTCACGCGCGGTATTGCTCAACTGAATTCCATTCATTTTGTCCACACGAAAATGTTTGATCGTTTTTGCACCGGAATCAAATGCAATCATATAATAATTTTCTTCATTCCAGGCGAGTGCATATGGACTGACAACATATCTTCGCCCGTCATGCCGAAACTGCTTCTTCTTTTCCACCGTATACTCAAAATAACGAAACGAAATCTGTACCCCCTGATTGATTGCGTGATTAATATCATCCACATTATAAAGAATACTTTCATTCATGGTTTTAATGCGATTGGCAACATACACCTGATGCTGCAGCAACTGCGCCTCGTGAGAACTCGCAAGTGTTTCAAGCTTGCGGATCAGCTGCATACTTTTTTTGCTGGTGATGAATTTGGATGACTGCACTGCATCGACTAAAAGCTTGAGTTCCGCGGATTCAAATTCACGCTGACCAACAAAATATCCTCCCTTGCGCCCCTTGCGGCACTGAACATCGATACCGGTTTGGCGCAGCACATCCAGATCGTCATAAATTGCTTTTCGCTCCGCTTCCACGCCGCGAGCGGCAAGCTGCTCAACTAACTGTTCTGCACTCAGGGGATGCGCTTCATCTGTCTGTCTCAGCAAAATTTCTCTCAAACAGAGAATCTTCATCTTCTGATTTCCGCTTTTAGCCATAACCCGGTACCTCACTTTCTTTCAATTCCAGAGAAACCCACTGGAATTCGCTCTAAAGAATGCACAGGAGATGGGGAATCTTTTTTACGAATCTCAACCAAAGGCAGCGCATTAATCAAATCAACGCTGCGATTAATATTTTTTCGTGCAATACAGCATCCGCCTATTGACCGAAGATTTGTATTCATACTTCTTTTATTTTATCGCGTTTTAGTGGAAAAAGCAACTGCGTATTAAATCTCTTCACCAACGATTTCCGTTCGCAACATTCTGTTTGATTCCCGGAATTACGCCTATGCGCATCGGGCAACGAATGCAACGAACAAATAGAAACAATAAAAAAGACGGCATCTGCTTATAAAGGCAGGTGCCGTCTTTCACAAATTAAACGCTTATCAACGATCAAACAAGCTCGATAATCGCCATTTCCGCTGCGTCTCCGCGGCGGGCGCCGGTTTTAAGAACGCGGGTATAACCGCCATTCTTTTCAGCATACTTGGGGGCGATTTCATCAAACAGCTTCTTAACCACAGCTTCCTTCGTGATGATGGAATGGGCCAGACGCTTATTGTGCAGATTGTTTACTTTCGCAATCGTAATCAGCTTTTCGGTGAGCGCGCTCACTTCTTTTGCACGAGTGACGGTGGTTTCAATTCTGCCGTTCTCGAGCAGATAAGTGACCAGGCCTCTGAGCATCGCCAGTCTGTGAGCGGTGGGTCTTCCGAGTTTTCTGGTTCCTGGCATCGAATTTCACTCCTTTACCAATTTGTACGCAGGCTTATTCCTCTTCCTTGCGCAGATCAAACCCGAGGTTGTTCAGCTTTTGAATAACCTCTTCCAAGGACTTGCGGCCAAGGTTGCGCACCTTCATCATATCGTCCTCGGACTTGTTTATCAAATCCTCAACGGTGTTAATTCCTGCGCGCTTCAAGCAATTGAACGAGCGGACGGAAAGATCCAACTCCTCAATCGTCATCTCGAGCACTTTTTCTTTGTCCTTGTTATCCTTTTCGACCATGATCTCGGCATTGCTGCCCTTGTCCGAAAGATCAACAAACAGATTCAGATGCTCGGTGAGAATTTTGGCGGCAAGAGAAACAGCCTCTTGAGGGGTGATTGTGCCATTGGTCCAAACCTCGATTGTGAGTTTATCATAATCGGTAATCTGGCCGACACGAGTGTTTTCCACGGTGTAATTCACCTTGGAAACAGGCGTGTAGATGGAATCCACAGGCAGAACGCCGATCACGCTGCTTTGCATATTCTGCTTATTGCGCTCTCCCGAAACATAGCCGCGGCCTTTGTCCAGCGAAATCTCCATATAGAGCTTTGCGCCTTCGCCAAGCGTGGCAATGTGCATTTCGGGGTTAAGGATTTCCACTTCGCTGTCACACTTAATATTGGCTGCGGTAACATCACACGGACCTTCCGCATCAATAATAACGGTTTTGGGGCCGTCACAGTGCAGCTTTGCAGTAAGACCTTTGATGTTCAAAACAATCTCGGTCACATCTTCCTTTACACCGGGGATGGTGGAAAACTCGTGCAGCACACCGTCAATTTTGATTGACGTAACCGCATGACCCGGCAGAGAGGAAAGCAGAACTCTTCTTAAGCTATTACCCAGCGTGATACCAAAGCCGCGTTCCAGCGGCTCAACGACAAATTTGCCGTAGGTTCCGTCAGGGGAGAGGTCTTGCGTTTCGATTCTGGGTTTCTCTATCTCAATCATTTGCGAACCTCCTTGACAAGAAAATTTGTCTGATACGAAGCCCCTCCGACCAACGCCCCAAAAGAGACGTCAGCCGGCCAGGAATCCGTACTAATATGCCAGCACCGCAGAGAAGCGATTTCCATAATGCCGCACCGCAGTGCTTATGTTCGGCATTATTTGGAGTAGAACTCAACGATGAGAGTTTCTTCAACCGCAAGATCGATATCCGAACGTTCCGGAGCAGCGATGATCTTTGCTTCGTTGGTCTGACAGTTCAGGTCAAGCCACTTCGGCACCGGACGGGAGCCATTGGCTTCCAGAACGGTCTTCATCTTGTCGCTGCCGACGGTTTTCTCTTTAATGGTCAGCACTTCTCCAACCTTTGTCAGGTAGGAAGGAATGTCGACGCGCTTGCCGTTGACACAGAAATGGCCATGGTTCACGAGCTGGCGTGCCTCTGCACGGGAGCTTGCCCAGCCAAGACGGTAAACAACGTTATCCAGACGGCTCTCGAGCAGGAAGAGCAGGTTTTCACCCGTCTTGCCTTCCTTGCGGGTTGCAAGGTCGTAGTAATGTCTGAACTGGCTTTCGAGCACGCCATAGTAACGGCGGGTCATCTGCTTTGCACGCATCTGAACACCGTACTCGGAGCTCTTTTTGCGGCCCTGACCATGCTGGCCAGGAGCATAAGCTCTGCGCGCAATTGCGCATTTATCGGTATAGCATCTGTCGCCTTTGAGGAACAGCTTCTGACCTTCGCGGCGGCAGAGTCTGCAAACAGCACCGGTATATCTTGCCATTTTGGGTTACACCTCCTGAATTTTCAAAATATCAGACGCGTCTTCTTTTCGGAGGACGGCATCCGTTGTGGGGAATCGGGGTAACGTCCTTGATCATGCTGACCTCGAGGCCGGCAGACTGCAGTGCGCGGATGGCGGCTTCACGACCAGCACCCGGGCCCTTGACGAAAACTTCGACCGATTTCATTCCGTGTTCCATTGCAGCTTTGGCCGCAGTTTCAGCAGCGGTCTGAGCGGCGAACGGAGTGGATTTTCTTGATCCACGGAAGCCCAGCTCACCGGAGCTTGCCCAAGAAACAGCATTGCCCTGCACATCGGTGATTGTAACAATCGTATTGTTAAAGGTGGACTGAATGTGAGCAGCGCCGCGCTCAATATTTTTGCGCTCACGGCGACGGACAACAGCCTTTTTTCCCTTTACTTGTGCCATTTAACGTTTCCCTCCTCGCTTATTTCTTCTTGTTCGCAATGGTCTTCTTCGGTCCCTTGCGGGTACGCGCGTTCGTTTTAGAACGCTGACCGCGGACCGGCAGACCCTTGCGGTGACGGACGCCGCGATAGCATCCGATTTCGATCAGTCTCTTGATATCAAAAGCGATGTCACGGCGAAGATCGCCTTCCACGTGGCAGTGCTTGTCGATATATTCACGAAGCTTGGAAACATCGTCTTCGTTCAGGTCTCTGACTCTGGTGTCAGGATTTACACCCGTCGCGGCAATAATGTCGCTGGCGGTTTTACGGCCGATGCCATAGATATAGGTGAGTCCGATTTCGACTCTTTTATCTCTCGGCAGGTCCACTCCGGCTATACGAGCCATTTTGCTTGCACCTCCATGTTATCGGTTTGCGCGGGCCTTAACCCTGGCGCTGCTTGTGCTTCGGATTTTCACAGATGACCATCACTTTGCCCTTGCGCTTGATGATCTTGCACTTTTCGCAAATTTTCTTTACAGAAGGTCTGACTTTCATTTGTGATTACCTCCTTCTTCGGTTCAAATCACTTGGAACGCCATGTAATGCGGCCCTTGTTGAGGTCGTATGGTGACATTTCCACGGTGACCTTATCTCCGGGCAGAATGCGGATGAAATTCATGCGCAGTTTTCCGGAAATGTGTGCTAAAATTTTGTGTCCGTTTTGAAGCTCTACCTGAAAGGTTGCGTTGGGCAATGCTTCCACCACAACGCCCTCCAACTCGATCATGTCTTGTTTCGACAAAATGATTCCTCCTCATGTGTCACAGCAGTGGGGAACAATTCCCGCAGCGCACTGCGGATTTCACGATTCGTTGCCATCGATTCCTCTGCAATGCACGCTTTTGTGGGCGCTAAGTGAAGAGGATTTTTTTGCTTGGGTCTTTCCAGCGGTCGGGTTTTCCCGTTGCACACCAGCACCGCACCCGGCTCTGCTGCCAGAACCACCAGTGCAAGGCCTTTGTCATGCCCCGCTTTGGAAATCACCACTCTGCCTCTGCACAACTCCATTGCTTTCCTCCTTAATCCGGAAGGGTGAGAATCACCGGTCCGTTCGAAGTGACCGCAATGGTGTGTTCAAAGTGCGCCGAAAGTTTCCCGTCGGCGGTCACGGTGGTCCAGCCGTCCTTTTGGACGACAACGTCTTTTGTTCCGGCGTTGACCATCGGTTCGATGGCAATTGTCATTCCCGGCAGGAGTCGCACTCCCCGACCGGGCGTGCCGAAGTTTGGAACCTCGGGAGCCTCGTGCATGCTCGCGCCTACTCCGTGACCGACAAACTGCCGTACCACCGAGTAACCGCGCGCCTCAACATACTCTTGCACCGCACTGCCGATATCACCAATCCGGTGACCGGCAAGCGCCTGAGCAATTCCGGCAAACAGGCCTTCTCTGGTTGCGTCCATCAAATCCTGTGCTTCACGGCTCACATCTCCGCAGGCAAACGTCCATGCGTTGTCGCCGTGGAAGCCTTCCAAAAAAGCTCCGACGTCGATACTCACGATATCTCCCTGCTTTAAGATACGGTGCCCTGGTATGCCGTGGATGACCTGATCGTTGACCGAGATGCATGCTGTGGCGGGATACCCTTCGTAACCGAGGAAGGAGGGTTTTGCACCCTGACTTTCGATATACTTGCGGGCAATCCGGTCGATTTCGGCTGTTGAAATGCCGGGCTCAACCGCTTCTCCTGCCAGCTTAAGCGCGCGGGAAGAAATTCTGCCCGCCTGCCGCATGAGTCCGATCTCGCGGCTTGTTTTCAGAACGATCATAATTTAATTACGCCTCCAAAGCTTCAAGCGTCAGCTTTGTAGTATCGGCCACATCTTCCTGGCCTTCCACAACCCTGAGCTTGTTTTGCTTTGCGTAGTACTCCTTCAGCGGCTCGGTCTGCTCGTGATAAACTCGCAGACGCTGCGCGACGGTGTCGGGGTGGTCATCCTTGCGCTGAACAAGGGTGCCTGCACATGCATCACAGGTTCCTTCCTGCTTTGGTTGTTTGTAAAGCAGGTGGTAGCTTGCGCCGCATTTTTCGCAGACACGGCGTCCGGACATACGGGCAATGATGCGATCATCGGAAACATCGATATCGATGACACGGTCAATCTTTATACCCATTTTGTCCAGTGCCTCAGCCTGAGCAATGGTTCTCGGAAAACCATCGAGCACAAATCCGCCCTCACAATCGGGCTCGGCAAGCCGTTCACGAATGATGGCAATGACCACCTCATCGGGAACCAGTTCACCGGCATCCATATAGGATTGCACCTTTTTGCCCAGCTCAGAACCGCTTTTGAGCGCTGCGCGGATCATATTTCCTGTAGAGATTGCGGGAATGGAAAGCTTGTTGCAGATCACTTCTGCCTGCGTTCCTTTTCCGGCGCCGGGAGCGCCGAGAAGAATCAGATTCATAATGCTACACTCCCTTTCTTATAATGCGGAGATGCTGCCCGGTAATCCGGGCAATCACTCCGTTTGAAAGAAGGGACTTTTGCCTTCTTCCCGTTTTGCTTAGTTATCCAAAAAGCCCTTATAGTGACGCATCAGCATCTGGGACTCGATCTGGCGCATCGTTTCGAGCGCAACACCGACCAGAATGATGACAGAGGTTCCGCCAAGAGAAACGTTCATGCCCGTTGCAGAAGCAGTCACGATCGGCAGAATTGCGATCACCGCGAGGAACAGCGCACCGATCAGCGTGATCTTGCCAAGGATCTTAGCAAGATAATCGGAGGTTGGCTTGCCTGGGCGAATGCCAGGGATTGCGCCGTTGTTCTTTCTGAGATTATTGGCCATTTCCATTGGGTTATACTGGATAGCCGTATAAAAATATGCAAACGCGATAATTAAAATGAAATAAAGCACGGAATAAATCCAGCCTGTGGGGCTCAGTGCGTTGAGAACCTTGGCTCCGAACGAATCGGTGGCCGGAGTCCAAAACATTTTAATCGTGCTCGGAATCGAAAGAATCGAGCTTGCAAAGATGATCGGCATAACACCGCTCATGCTCACCTTAATGGGCATATGGGTGCTCTGGCCGCCATACATTTTGCGGCCGACCACACGCTTTGCGTACTGAATCGGCACACGGCGCTCTGCATCGTTCATGAAAACGATAACCCAGATCAGCGCAAGGAACAGCGCGATCACCAGCGGCACCAGGAAATAATACTTGGTGTAAGCGCCGCCCTGGGAAGCCATTTTAAAGTACTCCCAGAACGTTGCCACGGTGGTTGGCAGGCGGGACACGATACCTGCAAACAACAGAATCGAAATACCGTTGCCGATACCGAACTGGTTGACCTGCTCGCCCAACCACATCATCAGCGCCGTGCCAGCCGTAAAGATCAGCACGATGGTGACGGCGACGAACACGCCCGCAAAACCATCGCGGAACGGTGCATCAACAATGTAGCCGGAAAGCGCGGTTCCATTTGCGTTCGCATTGGTGTTGCGCAGGTACATATAATATGCAAAGCCCTGCAGTAATCCAAGACCAACGGTGGTATAGCGCGTGATGGTTCCAAGCTTTTTGCGGCCCTCTTCGCCTTCCTTTGCCATGCGGCCAAGGGCAGGAATCGCAACCGTAAGAAGCTGAATGATAATCGACGCATTGATGTACGGCGTGATCGACATTGCGAAGATCGTTGCGTTGCTGAACGCGCCGCCGGACATAATGTTCAGGAAACCAAGCAGGGAGTTGCCCGCGCCCGAAGCTGTCGGGTCATTGAGCGGCTCCATCAGCTCCTTGAGTACTGTAACGTTCAAAAACGGGACCGGAATTGCTGCACCAATACGGAAAATGACGATGATCATCAGAGTGAAAAGAAGCTTTTTGCGAAGCTCCGGGATCTTCCATGCATTTCGAATGGTTTGAAACAATTCAGATCACCTCGGCCTTTCCGCCGGCCGCCTCAATTTTCTGCTTTGCTCCAGCGGAGAATGCAGAAACCTGAACCGTCAGTTTTTTGGAAAGGTCGCCTTCGCCAAGGATTTTAACACTGTCAAAAGCGCCCTTAACGAGCCCTGCTTTTACCATTGCTGCAATGTCAACCGTTGCGCCGTCCTCAAAGCAATTGAGAGCGTTCACATTAACAGCTGCAACTGTTTTGGCGAAAATATTGTTGAATCCTCTTTTTGGAATTCTTCTCTGAAGAGGCATCTGGCCGCCTTCAAAGCCAGGTCGCATACCGTGACCGGCGCGAGCCTTTTGACCCTTGTGACCTTTACCGGCAGTTTTACCGTTGCCGGAGCCGTAACCTCTGCCGATGCGCTTGACTTCCTTTTTGGAGCCAGGCACCGCAGTAAGATCGTGCAGATTCATCTTGTTTGCACCTCCTTGCTTATGCTTCGCTTACCTCGATGAGGTGGACGATTTTTGCCACCTTGCCTTTTGTCTGGGCATTGTCGGGCTGCGTGGTGCAGTCGCCAACCTTGCGCAGGCCAAGAGAATGGGCAGTTGCAATCTGGTCGTCTTTGCAGCCGATGAGGCTCTTTGCAAGTTTAATGTTAAGCTGTGCCATTATTGCATCCTCCCCTGATTATAAAATATCGGAAACGGACTTGCCGCGGATAGCCGCGACTTCTTCCGCAGTGCGCAGGCGGGAAAGACCCTCCAGTGTTGCACGGACTACGTTGCACGGATTGTTGGAACGCAGTGCCTTTGTGCGGATGTCCTTGATTCCGGCAGCTTCAACCACCGCACGAACCGGGCCGCCGGCAATAACGCCGGTACCGGGAGCAGCGGGTTTCAGCAGAACACGGCCGGCACCGTAAGCGCCGAGCACCTCGTGCGGGATCGTGGAGCCGTTGAGAGAAACCTTAATCATGTTTTTCTTCGCGTCTTCGATACCCTTGCGGATGGAATCCGGAACTTCTCCGGATTTGCCGATACCAAAGCCGACATTGCCGTTGCCGTCACCGACAACAACAAGTGCGGCGAATTTGAAAATACGTCCGCCTTTAACCGTTTTAGAAACGCGGTTAATGGCAACAACGCGCTCTTTCATTTCAGTTGCAGAAGCGTCATAACGAGTCGCCAAAGTTTACTCCTCCTTCATCAGAACTTGAGGCCACCCTCACGGGCGCCTTCGGCCAGCTCTTTGACGCGGCCGTGATAGATATAGCCGCCGCGGTCAAAAACGACCTCGGTGATTCCTTTTTCGGCAGCAATCTTCGCGATCGCCGCTCCGACCTTGCGGGCAGCGTCTTTGTTTCCGCCGTTGCCTTCAAAATCCTTGTCCAGTGTGGATGCCGTGCAAAGGGTGATACCCTTAACATCGTCAATCAACTGGGCGTAAATGTTGTTGGTGGAGCGATAAACGTTCAGACGCGGACGTTCAGCCGTACCGCTGATCTTACCGCGCACTCTCTTGTGGCGGTTCAGTCTGGCGATGTTCTTGTCAACCGTTTTCACCATTGTGATTCACACTCCTTCATTATTTCTTCGAGCCCTTACCGGCCTTGCCTTCCTTGCGGCGGATAACTTCTCCAGCGTACTTAATACCCTTGCCCTTATAAGGCTCCGGCGGACGCTTTTCGCGGACTTCTGCTGCAAACTGGCCGACCTTCTGTTTATCGGGACCGGAAATAATGATCTGGTTGGCAGTCGGGCAATCGATCTTAATATCGTCCGTCTCCTCCATAATCACCTGATGAGAGTAACCGAGGTTCATCACAAGTTTGCTGCCCTGCTTCTGAACACGATAGCCAACACCGTTAACGTCGAGCGTTTTGGTGAAGGGCTTCACAACGCCTTCAACCATATTGCTGACGATGGTGCGGGTCAGTCCGTGCAGAGAGCGGTTTTCCTTGGTGTCATCGGGGCGGGTGACAATGATCTCATTGCCTTCCACTTTCACGGTCATAGCCGGATGCACATTTTGCGTCAGAGTACCCTTCGGGCCTTTGACAGTGAGAACGTTGCCGTCGAGCTTGATCTCGACGCCAGCGGGAATATTTATCGGCTTTCTTCCAATTCGAGACATTCTTGCACCTCCTTAATTACCAGATGAACGCCAGGACTTCGCCGCCGACGTTCTGTTTGCGGGCTTCGCGATCGGTCATGATGCCCTTGGAAGTGGAGATCAGCGCAATGCCGAGTCCCTTCATCACTTTGGGCATGTTTTCAACGTCGCTGTAAATGCGCAGGCCCGGTTTGGAAACTCTGCGCAGACCGCTGATGACCGGAATCTTGCCGGCGCTGTATTTGAGCACAATGTGGATCATGCCCTGCTTGCCGTCCTCGACGACGGTGTAGCTTTTGATATAGCCCTCATCAAGAAGGATCTGTGCGATCGACTTCTTCATGTTCGAGGCGGGGATGTCTACGGTCTCGTGCTTCGCGGAATTCGCATTACGAATCCGGGTGAGCAGATCCGCGATTGTATCTGTAATCTGCATGCCGTTTACCTCCTTCGCTTCGTCATTTACCAGCTGGCTTTTTTCACGCCCGGGATTTCGCCCTTATAGGCAAGTTCCCGGAAGCAAATGCGGCAAATGCCGAACTTGCGAAGATAGGCGTGCGGCCGACCGCAGATTTTGCAGCGGTTGTAAGCGCGCGTCGAATACTTCTGGGTGCGCTGCTGTTTGATTTTCATTGATGTTTTGGCCACAACAAATCCCTCCTTACTTCACAAACGGGGCGCCCATCAGCGTAAGCAGCTCGCGGGCTTCCTCGTCGGTATTTGCGGTTGTTACAAAGCAGATATCCATTCCGCGAACCGTGTCGATTTTATCGTACTCGATTTCCGGGAAGATGAGCTGCTCTTTGACGCCCACGCAGTAGTTGCCGCGGCCGTCAAACGAATTTGCGCTGATGCCGCGGAAGTCGCGGACACGAGGCAGCGCTACGTTGAAGAAGCGGTCGATGAATTCATACATTCTTTCGCCGCGCAGAGTAACCTTTACGCCGATCGGCATGCCTTCGCGCAGTTTAAAGTTTGCAACGGATTTCTTTGCCTTGCAAACGATCGGGCGCTGGCCGGTGATGGCGGAGAGATCAGTCATGATTGAATCGATGACCTTCGCATTTTCACGGGCCTCGCCGGCGCCGACATTGATGACCACCTTGTCGATTTTCGGAATCTGCATGACGCTTTTGTATCCAAACTTCTTCATCAAGGCGGGCGCTACTTCACTTTTATAAGTTTCCTTCAGTGTTGCCATCTTCGTCCCTCCTCTTAGAATGTTTCGCCGCACTTTTTGCAGACGCGCAGCTTGGAGCCGTCCTCAGAGACCTTGCGGCCGGTGCGGACTGCAGCGTTGCATTTCGGGCAAACAACCTGAACCTTGCAGGCGTACATGGCGCCTTCGGTTTTGATGATGCCGCCCTGCTGACCCATCTGGCGGGGCTTCACATGCTTGGAAACCATGTTAACGCCTTCGATGATGAGCTTGCCCTCTTTGGGGCTGACAGCGACAACTTTGCCCTGCTTGCCTTTTTCTTCACCGCTGAGAACCTTAACGGTATCTCCGGTTTTTACATGAACCTTATTCATATCCTGGGCACCTCCTTAAAGCACTTCGGGAGCAAGGGACAGGATCTTGAGATAATCCTTGTCACGGAGCTCACGGGCCACCGGCCCAAAGATGCGGGTGCCGCGCGGATTCTTGTCATCACGAATGATGACTGCCGCGTTCTCGTCGAAACGGATATACGTTCCGTCGTCACGGCGAACGCCGAATGCCGTGCGGACGATAACCGCCTTAACTACTTCGCCTTTTTTCACAGTGCCGCCCGGTGCCGCTTTTTTAACGGAGCACACGATTACGTCACCAATATTACCATACCTTCTGCCTGAGCCGCCAAGGACGCGGATGCACATGAGCTGTTTCGCGCCGGTGTTGTCGGCCACATTAAGCAAGGTCTGCTGCTGTATCACAGTGCGTTCCTCCTTTGCTAAAGAGCCGAATTATTTCGCTCTTTCGATAATTTCAACAAGACGCCATCTTTTTTCTTTCGAAAGCGGACGGGTCTCCATCACGCGGACGCGGTCACCGATATTGCACTCATTGTTTTCGTCATGCGCCTTCAGTTTCACGGTGCGTTTCACAATCTTACTGTAAAGCGGGTGCTTCACATTATCTTGAATTGCAACGACGATGGTTTTGTCCATTTTGTTGCTGACCACATGGCCAACTTCGACCTTACGGCTATTTCTGTCGTTCACAGCTAATCCTCCCTTCGTTACGCCTGAGCGTCGTCAGACATCTCGTTCAAAATTGTTTTGACGCGGGCAATGTCTTTCTTGACGGCGCTGATGCGCATCGGGTTATCGAGCTGATTAATGGCGTGCTGAAAACGCAGGTTGAAAAGCTCGGCCTTGAGGTCCTGAAGCTTCTTTTCAAGCTCTGCTGCGGTCATCTCTCTGATCTCTGAGGCCTTCATTCTTGCTCACCACCCGTTTCCTGGTCATTCTTGCAAACAAACTTGCACTTAATCGGCAGCTTGTTTGCGGCAAGGCGGAGCGCTTCTCTTGCAACGGCCTCATCGATGCCGCCGATTTCAAACATCACTCTGCCTGGTTTTACAACGGCTACCCAATATTCGGGCGAGCCTTTACCGGAACCCATTCGGGTTTCAGCCGGTTTTTCGGTAATCGGCTTATCCGGGAAAATCTTAATCCAAACCTGACCGCCACGTTTGATGTAACGGGTCATGGCGATACGAGCCGCCTCGATCTGGTTGGAGGTGATCCATGCCGGCTCAAGAGCCTGCAGACCGAAATCACCATAATTTACTACATTACCGCGGGTTGCTTTACCGGTCAGACGGCCTCTGTG
>CAKXIK010000018.1:16004-48189 GCA_934875675.1 uncultured bacterium | reverse complement strand
AACATCAAGCTCTTGCGCAACGGTGTTTGCGCGCGCAGCATCGGTATCACATACAGCATAAAGGCAGGCGCCTTGATACATTTGTTCAGCTGTGTTCGCATCCCGATTCACGTCGCCGACTCTTTGTGCTACCGGACCCATTTTCTTAACCCCTTCGGCATGAACCTTGCCCATGCCCAGACCGATGACACCAACATTCAAGAGTTTCTTTTCCATTGGGACAGCTCCTTTCAACGGATCAAAATTTAAATAAAAACAAACAAGGCGTCCTCACAAAATCCGCACAAAAATATGAACAGATATTCAATAGAGGATGCCGCTGGTTTCATCTTATCATAACAAATAATCAAAAACAAGATACTGTTTAAAAATAATTTATTATGCAATGCAAAAAAATATACGATTTTTCAGATTTGTACGCTTTTTTCCCTTTGCTATGCCAAGAATAAAGAGCCGATTAACCAAATCTATCCTTAAGTTTTGGTTGGTGAACCAAGTGCCGATTGATTGACAAGCTGATTTGGTTCTCTTATAATGAGAGCAAAATAAATGATGATTTTAAACAAGGAGAGACAACGGTGTTTTATTTGCGAGATCAGGAAGTTACAACAGGTGCATTACTTTTTTCTGAAGATTTTTCAAAGGGATGGCAGGATCGCTGGGAGATTTCCGGCGGAGAGTGGAATGCAAAAGACGGTGTGCTCGATGGATTGTACCGCGGCAATGCAGGCGGTTTGATTTATACAAACGAGCAATTCCCGGGAAATATTATGATGGATTTTTACGGAAAGATGATTTCTCCGTGCAACAATGATCTTAATTTTTCATTCCGCGCCAAAGGCTGGGATTATGAAAAACAAGACGCTGCGCGGGGGTATATTGCCGGACTGAACGGTTGGTGGAAAAACCGCACCGGAATTGAGCGCTACCCGGAATGTGAGATGTATGCAATGAATGGAAGCTTTGTGGCGGAATCTGACCGCGAATATCATATTCAAACCGGTATCGTGGATAACATCAGCTTTGTGCTTGTGGACGGCAAGCTGGTCGTTCTCCTCTGTGATCCCAATCCGATCAATGAGGAAGGCTGCTTCCGCATCGGACTTGGTACTTACTGCAGCCATGTGCAGTTCCGCGATCTCAAAGTTTATCGTGCAGAAAGCCGCACTGCAAATCTTTTCTATACCCCGCAGTTTTAATCTTCGGTTCCGGCGCCGCACTCCTTCGCATCCTCTTTTTTTGCAAATTTTGCAGATGATTAATACAGGTTGTATTATCATGCATTCGTAAGAAAGAAAGGAAAGTTGCCAGATGAAACGGTTTGCCATTGGTCTTGATTACGGAACTCTTTCCGTACGTGCACTGCTGCTTGACCTTGAAACAGGCGAAGAAAAAGCAGAAAGTGTCTTTGAATATCCACATGGTGTTTTGGAACGCGAATTGCCCTGCGGAACCAAGCTGCCGCCGGATTGGGCGCTGCAGGTGCCGCACGATTACATTCAGGGACTGGTTGCGGTGGTGCAGGACGTCATGAAGAAATCCGGTGCGGACAAAGAGGAGATTGCCGGAATCGGTATTGATTTTACCGCCTGCACTATTTTGCCTGTGGATGGAAGCGGAGTGCCGCTTTGTGAAAAGCCGGCATTTGAGCAGACCCCCAATGCCTATTGCAAGCTTTGGAAGCATCACAGTGCGCAGGATTGTGCCGACTGGATTGACCGGATTGCCGCACAGCGTGAGGAACCGTGGCGTGCGCTCTATGGAGGGAAGATCTCCTGTGAATGGATGTTTCCCAAAATTCTGCAAACGGTGCGTGAGTCGCCCGAGGTCTATGAATCGGCGGAATTTATTCTGGAAGCAGGAGACTGGATTGTCTGGCAATTAACAGGAAAGCAAAGCCGCAGTGTCTGCGGCGCAGGGTACAAAGCGTTCTATCATTCCGAGACCGGGTATCCGGATCCGGAATTTTTCCGTGCACTGCATCCGATGATGGAAAACGTCGTACAGACAAAGCTGAATGCGCCGGTGCTTCCCGTTGGCAGCTGTGCGGGGTATTTGACACAATCTATGGCAGAACGGCTGGGTCTTTGCAGCGGAATTCCGGTTGCTGCAGCGGTAATTGATGCGCATGCATCTGTTCCGGCGAGTGGAATTTATGAGCCGGGCAGTATGCTGGTTATCATGGGGACTTCCTCGTGTCACATGCTGCTTTCCGAACAGGAACAGGGCATTCCCGGTGTTTGCGGAATTGTGAAGGACGGCATTATCCCCGGTCTCTATGCCTACGAGGCGGGGCAAACGTGTGTGGGAGATTCGTTTTCGTGGTTTGTGCATCACGGGATTCCCAGGGCTTATGAAGAGGAAGCAGCGCGGCAGAACATGAACATTCATCGGCTCCTGCGGGAAAAGGCGTCTGCACTGCAGCCGGGAGAAAGCGGCTTGCTTGCGCTGGACTGGTTTAATGGGGCACGAAGCCCGTGGATGGATTCGGGTTTGAGCGGAACTGTGCTTGGGCTGACCATTGCCACCAAGCCGGAAGAAATTTACCGCGCACTATTGGAGTCCACCGCTTTTGGAACGCGGCGCATTATCGAGCAGTTCACCAAAAATGATGTTCCCGTCAAAACGATTTGTGCTGCCGGTGGAATCCCGGCGAAAGATCCACTCATCATGCAGATTTATGCCGACGTCTGTAACCGGGAAATTACTGTTGCGGGCAGCGGCCAGTCCGGTGCGTTCGGCAGTGCTATCTATGCGGCAGCTGCTGCAGGGTTCGGCAGTGTAGCAGAGCTTGCCGCAAGGCTTGGAAGGCTCAGCACCACCGTTTACCGCCCGATTGCAGAAAATGTTCGCCGATATGATGCCCTCTATGCGGAGTATTGTGGTCTTTCGGACTATTTTGGCGCAGAAAATATGGTGATGCACCGTCTGCGCGCGTTGAGGGAAACGTGATGAATGAACAAATGCTTGCACTTAAATGAGTGCGTGAATACGCAAAGAGGGAACAAGTGCAGCACATAAGATTGATGGAACAACTCTGTGCTCTGTTGCATATCTCAATTGAAACCTTGACAGGGCATGTTTTAGGCCGTGGGCTTATCACTAATTTTCACCCCGACCGATTTGCCGCCAATGGCAAAATTGTGATTGAAAGTTTGTGCGAACAGGGAAAGTATTACGGGCAATATTGTACCGGAACCTAAAAATGGTCAGATATTGGGAACGAATCAGAGTTATTTCAATATTTGAAACAGCTTTGGCATACGGTTGCATACTTTGGATAATTACAAAAGCAGATAAAGAGGAACCGATCCTCCTTATCTGCTTTTTTGTGGAATTCAGATGGTCAAATACGAATTTGTCTTGAAGGTTTTTCCTTATTTTATACTTTTAATTTGAAATTGTTATAATAAAGCTTTATTTTGTCCCGTTTCAATTGCTTCACCCAAAAACTGAAGTTCTAATCCGGAACCGATTTCTATCGTTAGTTTTGAAGTTATATTTGCATGATGGAACCAACTGACGCCAAATTCGTCAACATTTGTTTCGCAGAAAGAAATACAAGAGGAGTCTCCGTATTCTGTCCAATAAGACAGAATACCGCTGCCGTTAATCACATGTAATGAATATACCCCAGGGGGAAAGTCAGTTCCAGAACGATAAATTCCCGATGGCAGCACAAAGGAAGAAATAAATTTGCGCAGTCCCACAGGAAAAGTAGTGTCAACCCTTGAAAAAAACAGATCGATCTGAAGAGTGCAATCGAGAAAAAGCGTGGTCTGCAAAGAAAGCTCCAGTTTGCGAATTGTGCGGCGATATAGACCGTTCGTGCAGTCTGCGCCCAAGACAGTATTCACACCGCCGCAGTACCAATTTGATGAAATGAAGTTTCCCTGTCCTTTGGCAGCGGTGACAGAGCAAATTCCGCAGGGAAAGTCAATTCCGGCAGTGTAACGTCCAGGTGTCAATGAAATCGATGGGGAAAACGGCGATAGGGATTCGGAAAATAAGCGGCACATTTTCTTCCACCACACTTTGACATCATATTTTTTATCTAAGATACTGGTATTATACTCAATAAATTGGGTATAGTCAATAACTAAAGTATGATACACTTGCGTTGGGTGATACCATGATTAGTTATGAACCTTTTTACCAAACGCTTTTGAAAAAAGGCGTTACCGAGTATCAGTTAATCTTTAAACAAGGGTTTTCTGCCAACAC
Organism: uncultured bacterium; assembly: GCA_934875675.1. Classification (GTDB taxonomy): domain Bacteria; phylum Bacillota; class Clostridia; order Oscillospirales; family Acutalibacteraceae; genus CAKXIK01. Next base: position 43,965 of record CAKXIK010000018.1, on the reverse strand, counting down.
CATTCACCGGATTAAGCACGGATATGACATCAGCACAAAAACAATCGATGCTCTTTGTTTTGCACTCGATTGTGAAGTGGGGGATATTATTCGGTATGTAAAGGATGAATGATGGCAAATCGGTCATATCTTTATTAATTTTGTAGATTATGCACCGTTTTTTGCGGGAAAGATTTGTGCGCAACGCTGTATGTTCATAATTTGGACATATTTCCATCACTTTTGTTTCGCAAATCGCCGCTATAATCAGAGAGTATCAGTCCGTAATCAAACAGGGCATTTGTCCTGCAAGTGTCCTGCAAGCAGAAAATACACCAATACGAAGGGAATGGTCAAAAGATGATAGAGGTCAACCACCTGACGAAACGCTACGGAAGCAACCTTGCCGTGAACGACATCAGCTTCAGCGTGCAGGAAGGGGAGATCGTGGGCTTTCTTGGGCCGAACGGCGCCGGTAAATCCACCACGATGAATATCCTCACCGGTTATCTCTCCGCCTCCGATGGTACGGCGGAAATCGGCGGGTACAACATTCTGGAGGAGCCGAATGAAGCGAAAAAGCAGATTGGCTATCTGCCGGAACTGCCGCCGCTTTACATGGACATGACGGTTAAGGAATACCTCAACTTCATGTATGATTTAAAAAAAGTGGAGCTGCCCCGCAAGGAACATATTGAAGAAATCTGCCGTCTGGTCAAGATTTCCAATGTGTATACGCGCCTGATTCACAACCTTTCCAAAGGTTATCGGCAGCGTGTTGGTATTGCGCAGGCACTGCTCGGCAACCCGGGCGTGCTGATTCTGGACGAGCCGACCGTTGGCCTTGACCCGAACCAGATTATCGAAATCCGCAATCTGATCCGTCAGCTTGGCAAACACCACACGGTCATTCTCAGCTCGCACATTTTGTCCGAAGTGCAGGCAGTGTGTGAACGCGTTATCATTATTGATAAGGGCCAGATCATTGCCGATGGTACGCCGGACAGCCTTTCCCGTGACCTTTCCAGTGACCACCGCTTGCTGGTCCGTGTGGCGGGACCGGTTGCGGATGTTGAAAAGCTGTTGCGCCGTTTGCCGAAGGTGGTTGCGGTCGTCAATCTGGGCGAACGCGAACCCGGTGTGACCGAGTATTCTGTGGAAGCAGAACAGGGAGCAGATCCGCGCCGTGCAATGTTTGAGCGCCTTGCAGAACGCGGCTGGCCGATTCTTTCACTGCGTTCCACCGATCTGACGCTGGAGGAAGTCTTTATCAATCTGACCAACGGCACATATGCGGCCGGGCAGAAGACGAAACAATCCAATAAGGAGGTCGAAGCCTGATGTCTGCAATTTACAAACGTGAGCTGCGCAGCTACTTTACAAATCCGATCGGATATGTATTTATTGCCGTTCTGCTTTTCTTTGAAGGCATGCAGTTCTATACGGTTCTTTCCTACGGCAGCTCTTCTTACTTTACCACGATTTACAGCTCCATTTTTACATGGTGCATGATGCTGATTCCGGTGTTGACCATGAGACTGCTCAGTGAGGAAAAGAAGCAGAAGACCGATCAGGCTCTGTTGACCGCTCCGGTTAGCCTTGGCGGGCTGGTGTTCGGCAAATTCCTTGCGGCGTTCACGGTTTACGCAATCGTAATTTTGTTTACCCTGATTCCGGCATTCATTATTTCGTTCTTTGCGGTTCCCGCGTGGGGCGAAATTTTCGGCAATGTAATCGGTTCGCTGCTTTACGGCGGCGCAATGATTGCGATCGGTTTGTTTATTTCCGGTTTGACGGATAGCCAGATGATCGCAGCCGTTGCTTCGTTTGCGGTTTCAATTCTGCTGATTGTTTTCAGCCAGATTGCATCGCTGTTCAATTCGGCATGGATCACCTCTTTGGTGAACAACATTTCATTCTATCAGCGCTATTATTCGTTCACGACCGGCGTTTGCGATTTTTCCAGCGTCATCTTCTTCCTGAGTGTGATCGGGGTGTTCAATTACCTTGCGGTCACAGCGCTTGAGAAGAAGAGATGGAGCTAAAGGAGGCTTGAAAACATGTTTGATGAAAAGAAAGACAATCTGAATCCGGCTTCTGATGCTTCAAACGCGGAGGAAACCGTTGCTGCAGACTCCACCACAGAACAAGCTGCTCAGGCGTCAGATCAGCCGACCGTAACCGATGAGCCAAAAGCGGATGAGCCAAAGACGGAGCAACCCAAAAAAGCAAAAAAGAAGAAGTTCAGCGTGTGGGTACACAGCACGCGCTTCAAGCACGGCTCACTTGCTTCCGTGTTTGTAGTCGGTGTTCTGGTGCTGGCAATTCTGCTTAATGTGGGTGCCTCTGCACTGGTAAACCGTTTTCCGTCGCTGCGGCTTGATATGACCGCGGATCAACGGCTCTCCCTAAATGAGGATTTCACAGAGCTAATCGACAAAATTGATACCCCCACAGAAATTACATTTTGTGCCGAACATGATACGGTGGAAACCAACTTCAACAATGTGTTGGCACAGCAGGTGGGCGGAAACGCCATCAATGAAGGAACCCGTTTGCTGGAGCTTGTTTCCAAAGCAGCAGAGCGCAATTCCAACATCAAAGTTTCCTATGTAGACATTGAATCCAATCCGGGCTTTGTAAAGGATTATTCTGAAGACAGTCTTACTGGTTATTCGATTATCATTAAGTCCGATAAGCGCCATAAGGTTTTGTCCATCAATGATTTGTACAAATCCAGTCAGGATTCCTCCGGCAACACCACCTATGCTTCCAACATCGAATATGCAGTGGGTAACGCGATGCTGGCGGTCAATGTGGATAAGCTGCCGATCGTCGGCTTGGTAACCGGTCACGGTGAGACTACGCCGAGTAACCTCAGCACCCTGCTTTCAGACAACAACTTTGAAATTCAGACGATTGATCTGATGCTTTCGCAGCCGATTGACAGCAGCGTTGATGCAATTGTAATCAATGCACCGACCGGTGATTATACAGCGGATCAGATTAAGATCCTCGAAAACTTCCTGGTCAATGATGAAAAATACGGCAAGAATATTGTCGTGATGCTCAGCCCGATGCAGGATACCACCAAAATGCCCAATTTCAACGCCTTTATGGCAGACTGGGGTATTCAGGTTCAAACGGCAGGCAGCGTGGTCATGGAATCTGACAAAAACTACTATGTTGGCAATGGACTGACTCCTCTGCTGCAGTTTGGCGAAGAGACCATCTTTGATGATTATTCCTCCCGCACTGCAATTGGCTATGCAATTACCCCGATTAAGGTTCTGTGGGAAAGCCACAGCGGCATTTCGGTCAGCACGGTGCTTTCCACTTACGATTCAGCATACAGTGTTTCCACCGATGCAATTGGCACCTATGAACCGAAAGAAAACGAAAAACAGAGCTATCCGGTTATGACGATCAGCGCAAAGGGTGTCAGTGGCAGCACGGTTACCTATTCCCGTGTGATTACGCTTGCTTCCACAGAAATGTTTAATGCGTTTACACAGTATTCCAGCACCGCAAACTCTGACTGTGCTGTTACGCTGTTCCGCTTCCTCAGTGGCACAACGGGCGACGAGGATAAGGTCTTTATTGATTCCACCAAGCTGACCTCCACAGACTTTACGGTTTCTTCCGGTATGGTTAACGTGGTCGGCATGACAATCTTTATGATCCTGGTGCCGCTGCTTGTGCTGGCTGCCGGACTGATCGTATGGCTCAGGAGGCGTCATTTATGAGTAAAACAGGACACCCCATGAACAAGAAAACAAAACAGCTGCTGATTTTTCTGGCAGTGCTTGTTGTGGTGGGGGTCGGTGTGGCACTGCTGCTTCTGTTGCCGCAGGACGGAGACTCCACAACGTCTTCCGCCACAGCTTCCACCAGCAGCACCGAAGCTATTTCGTTGATTTCCCGCGACCAGACCGAATTGAAATCCATTTCATTCACCAATGAGAAGGGAACATTTGAACTGATTGCTGAAATTGAAGAACCCCAATCCACGGCTGAGACATCATCGGGAAGCACTTCTTCTGCTGCCGCTACGGTCACTTATCAGGTGACCGGCATGGAAGGGATTACGATTCTGGGTTCCGTTGCACAGTCTGATGCGCAATACGGATATAGCCTGAGTGCCACCCGCGACCTTGGCGAAGTGAGTGATCTTGCTCCATACGGACTGGATTATCCTGCTGCAAGCTTTGTCGCAAACTATACAGACGGTACCTCTACCACCATCTCGATTGGAGATATCGTTCCTGGCAGTACATCACAATATTATGTGATGCGCTCCGGCGACAAACACGTCTATCTTTCCGCCGTGGGAAGTGTACTTTCCGCTTCTCGCGATGACTTCCTTTCCAGCTCCATCCTTAGCCTGATGACAACTGATACGTCCGGAAACGAAAGCTTGCCCACATTCGATAAGATTCGTATTTCGGGCCGTGATCATGCGGATCCGATTGTGATTTTCCCGCAGTCGGAAGATGTTGCAGCAACCAGTCCGCTGCGCTATTATACGTATTACATGAGTGAGCCGGTGGAAGCGGGTGTTACCAGCAAGCTGGCAGATAATTATCTGACTCCGCTTGCCTCTCTTTCGGCGAGTGGTTATGCTGCGGTCAATCCAACCGATGAAGAATTGCAGAAGTACGGATTCGACAATCCAATCGAACTGAGGTTCTGGATTGAAGGCAATAAGACCACGCTGCTCGTGGGTAATGTGGATTCCTCCACTGCTTATGTCATGATGGAAGGCGGCAAGGTAATTTATGAAGTCGCTGCTTCCGATCTTGCCATTGCAACGGTCTCTGCATTTGACCTGCAGGACACACTGATGTTCCTTTGCGACATTACAACGGTTTCTTCGTTTGAATTTACTGACAATACCGGCAAGACTTACACAGTGGAACAGGAACGCACAGAGAAGGTTTCCAGCAGCTCCGCAGCAGTATCGTCGGGCGAAGAAGCTGGCGTGGAATATGAGTATGCTGCATATTGCAATGATCAGAATTTGCAGTATTACAAAAAATTCTATCAGTCCTTCCTCACTGCATACCGCGAGGAGGAAGTGCCGGAAGATATCCAGTTGGGTGAAAAAATCTTTTCGTTGAAGCTGAACTATTACGACGAGTATAATACGGAGCCTGTAACAATCGATGTTTACCAATACTCTGATCGTCGCGTAGTCTATCAGATTAACGGCAAGAATATGGCTCTTGTCAAGAGTGATTGGGCAGATAAGGTTCTTGGGGACTTTACAAAGCTGCTCGCGGATGAGGAAATTAAGCTCACCTAATTACCAAAATGATGAAACACCTGCTCTGTTCAGATGAATAGGGCAGGTGTTTTTCGGTATAAATTTAATGGGACAGGCAGAAAACAATTGACAAATTACCGGTTATGCGAAATAATGATAATATTACATACTAAACTTGAAGCGACAGATGCTGCCGTGTAAACGAATGCACAAGCGGTGTGCAATCGCAGTACGGAGAAATACGGGGGATGAGGCGATGGCGGTTCTTTTAAGCGTTTTTCCAATGTTGTTAAACATCGTTTACATTGCGGTGCAGGTGTTATTTGCCTGTGCTGCCTATCAGGATGCAAAATCCCTCAATAATAAGGATGCAACCTTGTGGAGTGTGTTGATTGGAATCTTGGGGTTAATTCCCGGCATTATTTATTTGTGCATTCGGCGCCGCAGTACTCCGCCGGTGGTATCGCAGATATGCAGCAATTGCCGTGTCCCGTTGGTGCCGGGGACCATTATTTGTCCCTATTGCGGTGCACAGCAGAACGCGATCAATCCTTATCTATGGGGATACCGTTCTCCCGAGGAATGTGCAGAATGCCACGAGAAAGCAAAGCGACTGTTGATTGCGGCGATCATTTGTGCCGTGGTTTTGGTTGCGTTGTTTGTCTTAATCATTGTATTATCAGTTTCTGTAGGAATGGATGATTATAGCTACTATGATTATTCCGGCGGTATTTACTGATTTTGTGCTTCGTTATTTCATTTAAACCATATAAAAAAGGAGATGCCATTCATGTATTCTTATGCCAGCAGCGGTTTCGCAATCGTAATCATTTTCTATGTCCTGATTTTTTTGTTTTCTATTGCGGCACAGGTGTTGCTTGCCTGCGCGGCCTATCAGGATGCAAAATCACTCAATAACAAGGACGCCACTATGTGGGCAGTTCTGATCGGGTTGCTCGGATTGATTCCCGGTATCATATACTTATGCATCCGCAAAAACAACAGCAACAGTGTTTCCTCCGTGCAGCAGATCTGCATCGGATGCCGTGCACCGATTGCCGCGGGTACAAACATTTGTCCCTACTGTGGTGCACAACAGCCGCCAATGAATCCATATCTGGCAGCCGGTCTTCGTTCTCCTGAGGAATGTGCGCTTTGCCATGCCCGCGCAAAAAAGCTCCTCATTGCCGGAATCATCTGCTTTGCGCTGAGCATTATTTCCATCATCGTGATGGTGGTTGCGATCATTGGCGCCGCAGCCGGCAACATGACGGAGTATTATAATTATTATTAACCGGCACAGAGCAAAGCGGAACTAATTTTGTTCCCGGGGAATGTGCATGAATTTTGAATAACGATCAAAGCAGCCAGACTGCAATGCGGAGCTTCCGCGGCAGTCTGGCTGCTTTTTTACGTCTAATTAAAGTTTTTAGGATGATACGCATTTCTTATTACGAATGGTATGAACCCAAGTAAAATTTTTACTTATCATATGAAGAAGAATTAGGATTGGATGCGGTTTTTGCGAAACTCGAGATAATCCTGTAAAATAATCGTTGCAGCCACCGCGTCCACCACTGCCTTGCGCTTTTTGCCGCGTGTATCCGTTTCGTTTAAATATCCGTGAGCGGTCAGCGTAGTGCCGCGTTCATCGCGCAGAACCACGTCAAGTCCGGTTGCTTCACGCAGCAAAACACCAAATTCCTGAGCTCCGCGAGCACTGTCTCCCTCACTGCCGTCCATGTTTACCGGATGCCCCAGCACAATTTCCTGCGCACGCTGTTCCTTTGCCAATTCCGCAATTTCCTGTGCAAGGGCTTCGCGGTTTGTTTGTCGGATCACCTTCAGCGGAGAAGCCAGAATTTCGCCCGCATCACAAATGGCGGTTCCGGTGCGAACCTTTCCCAGATCAACTGCCAATATTTTCATGATAAGACCCCGTCCTTTTCATTATATCCGTTTGATTCTATTATTTTATCACGCCAGAGCAAAAAAGTCATTGTGAATTGTTTGTTTTCTTGCTATGATAAATAAAAACGCATCATTATTTGAACAGGAAGGAAGATTATCATGCAGGTTCAGACGATTCCGCTTTGGCAAAAAGAAGAGTGCGGCACGGGCAGCTATATACCCACGATGACCACCTATTTGCTCGATGGAGTTTGTCCCCGGGGGGCAGTGGTGATTTGTCCCGGCGGCGGTTATGCCTATGCAACACCGCGCGAGGGAGAACCGGTTGCAATGCAGTTTGCAGCGGCAGGGTTTCACGCATTTGTCCTGCATTACCGCTGTGCTCCCGCGGTTTATCCTGCCCCGCAGCTTGACCTGACCCGTGCAATCTGTCTGCTGCGTGACCATGCAGAACAATGGCAGATCGACCCGAACAAGATTGCAGTCTGTGGTTTTTCGGCAGGAGGACATCTTGCAGCATCGCTCGGAATTTGTTGGGATGCACCCGAACTGCAGCATATTGCAGGAATGGCATCGGGAAAAAACAGACCGAATGCAATGATTCTGGGCTATCCAGTTTTGGAATCCTCTGGTGTGCAGTCCGGCGGAAGAGTTACATTTGAACGGCTTGCAGGCGGAAAGCCGACTGAAGATCAGTTGGAACGGTTTTCTTTGATTCATCAGGTGTCCGAGCGGTCAGCACCGGCATTTTTGTGGCACACACAAAGCGACGAAGCCGTCAACCCGCGGGAAACCCTCAATCTTGCACTTGCGCTGGATGCACACAAGGTTCCGGTGGAATTGCATTGGTTCCCACAGGGACCGCATGGAGTTTCGCTTGCAACATCCGAAATGAATCAGCAAGGAGACCCGCATATTGCGCATTGGATGGAGCTTTGTGTGGAATGGCTGCGGCTCCGCTTTGGAATTGACGCATTTCACACCGAACAGCCAAATGTCATTACCGTCCGATAATTTTTTTTAAAATTGAGAGCCGTTCTCCGCCTTTGCGGAGAGCGGCTTTTTCACGCACTTTGCACCCGTACTTCAAAAAATCTTCACAAAAAGTATTTAAACTTGATATATCTTAAGATTTACATGAATTTTACACAGCTTGAGCAAAATGGATGGTTAAGCTGAAATGTTTGTGTGAAACGAATTTCGTAATGAAGCATTCGTGCCAAAATGACACGGGGAAAGGATGAATGCAATGGAATCAGTTCCATTCCGCCATGAGTATAAGCATGCGATTTCCTACGCGGATGCAGTTGCAGTGCGTGCCAGAGCGCTTGCGGTGATGAAGCATGATGAGCACACTGCGCCAAACGGGCTTTACTTTATCCGCAGCCTTTACTTTGATAATTTTGATGACAAGGCTCTGCGCGAAAAAGAGGATGGGCTTTCCCGCCGGGAAAAATTCCGTATTCGCTTTTATAACGAAGATACGTCTTTTATCCGGCTGGAAAAAAAGATGCGCATCAATGGGTTATGCGCCAAAGAGGAGGCTCCGGTCACAAAGGAGCAATGTGAAGCGTTGCTGCGAGGTGAAACCGAGTGGATGAAGCAAGCAGGGGAGCCGCTTTTGGAGGAACTGCATGCCAAAATGCAGACGCAGCAGCTGCGCCCAAAAACAATTGTGGACTACCACCGCGAGCCATTTGTCTATCAGCCGGGCAACGTTCGCGTCACCATTGATTTTGACATCCGCAGCGGAATTCGCACCTGTGACCTTTTCAATTTTTCTGCGCCGACCGTCAGCGTTGGCGGCGACCGGATTTTGGAGGTCAAGTATGATGCATTTTTGCCGGATATGATTCGTCACATTGTGCAGATGCCAAACCGCAGAACAGACGCTTATTCGAAATATGCGGCCTGCCGCAGTTTTTAATTGAAAGGAATTGATTTACCATGACAAAAGCCATTTCTCTGACAACCGGTTTCAGTGACATTTTTAAATCCAGCTTTTTGGAAAACAGCGCATCTTTTTCAATCGTTGATTCTGCCATTGCTCTTGCTCTTGCTTTTGCAATCGGGTTGTTTATCTTCTTTATCTATAAAAAAACCTTTACCGGTGTCATGTACAGCGCAAGCTTTGGTATCTCACTGATGGCAATGACGCTGATTACCACCTTTATCCTGCTGGCAGTCACCTCAAATGTGGTGCTTTCTCTCGGCATGGTGGGTGCGCTTTCCATTGTGCGTTTCCGCACAGCAGTTAAGGAACCGCTCGACATCGCATTTTTGTTCTGGTCCATCTCTGTCGGTATTGTGCTTGGCGCCGGGATGATTCCGCTGGCAGTGGTTGGTTCCCTTGTCATTGGTCTGGTACTTGTTCTCTTCTCCAATCATAAAGAACATGAAAATCCCTACCTGCTGGTTGTTACTTGTGCCGATGATTCTTCTGAACAGGCAGTGGGCGAAGCCATTAAGGGCGCATCGAAAAAGTATCAGATTAAGTCCAAAACCGTGACGGCGCAGTCGGTGGAGTTGACGATTGAGATGAGAATTTCCGGGGAGACCACCGCATTTGTCAATCAGGTTTCCGCGCTTCCAGGTGTCAGCAGTGCAGTGCTTGTCAGCTATAACGGTGAATACATGGCGTAATATGGCAGAAAATGCGGCAGGCAGGAATTAAAACGCATTTTCCGTGATCTGAAAGAGGGGTCAGTTTGAAAAACAGGACTTTTTCAATTCTGGTGGCGGTTACCATGTCGCTGGCACTCGTATTTTCCGCAGTATTGATTGCAATGCCAAAAAGCAACGAGGTTTCTTCCACCGGAGTTTCCATGGAATATGAAACAAAACTGTTCCAAAAGAATACGGTGAACCAGATTGATATCGCCGTCGATTCTTCCGCATGGAATACCATGCTCAATGAAGCGACGTCGGAAGAATACATCATGTGTGATATCACCATCAACGGCACCAAATTCTCTTCAGTGGGAATTCGTCCTAAGGGGAATTCCAGCCTTTCAACGGTTGCGTCCGATTCCACCACAGACCGTTTCAGCTTTAAGCTGGAGTTTGACCATTACGTTAACGGTCAGACCTGCTGGGGACTGGATAAATTCGTGCTCAACAATATGCAAAGCGATAACACCTATATGAAGGAGTATCTTTCGTATGACATTCTTTCGTTTATCGGTGTGACCAGTCCGCTTTATTCCTACGCGCACATCACCGTTAACGGGGAGGAATGGGGTCTTTACCTTGCCGTGGAGGGTGTGGAGGAATCCTTTGCCGAACGCAACTATGGAACCGCTTACGGGCAGCTTTATAAGCCGGAAAACATGGGAATGCGCGGAAACGGGCAGATGAATGACATTCTGGATCAAATGAATCAGAATGGTGACGATCAAAGCAAAATGCAAATGTCACCGTTTGATTCCCAAAACGGCACGGATTCCGGAACGCAGAATATGCCGCAAATGCCCGGTCAGAACGGTACTGATTCAGGGGGAGGAATGCCGCAAACGGATTCGGGGACCATGCAGCCGCCGGATTGGAACAATTCTGCCTCCGGCTCAGAATCGGGCGGCGGTTTTCAGCAGGGCGGCAATATGCCGAACATGCCCGACGGCGCACAAAATGGAATGGGCGGCGGAATGGGCGGGATGGGGTCCGGCAATTCTCAGGGTGTCGATCTGGCATATACCGACGATGACAGCGACAGCTATTCCAATATTTTTGATAACGCTGTTTTTTCTTCAGCAAAAGAGAATGATTTTCAGCGTGTGATTCAAGCACTCAAGGGGCTTTCCACCGGAGAGAACCTGGAGGATTATGTTGATGTTGACCAGGTTTTGCGTTATATTGCTGCCAACACCGTGATTGTGAATCTGGACAGCTACTTTGGTTCTATGCAGCACAATTATTATCTCTATGAAAAAGACGGTGTTCTTTCGATGGTGCCGTGGGACTATAATCTTGCATTCGGAGGATTCCAGTCCGGCAGTGCAGAAAGCGCGATTAATCTTGCGATTAATACCCCTGTTTCCGGAACGACACTCGATGCTCGCCCGATGATTGGCAAGCTTTTGGAAAATGAGGAGTATCTTGCAAAATATCATGAATATTTGCAGGAAATAGTGACCAATTATTTTGATAATGGCACGTTCGAATCAACCGTGGATTCTTTGGGACTGCTGATTGATGATTGTGTGAAAAATGATGCAACCGCTTTTTGCACTTATGAGGAATTTACAGCATCCCTGCCGGTGCTCAAAGAGTTTGGAACACTGCGTGCGCAAAGCATTCAGGGACAGCTTGATGGAACGATTCCGTCCACCAGTGACGGGCAAAGTGCAGATAGTTCTGCATTAATTCAGACAGATTTGAATCTTTCCACGTTAGGCACACAAGGCGGGAATATGGGCGGCGGCAAAGGTAATGAAATGGACGGCAGCTTCCGTGGCCAGCAAAATGGCAGCGATACATTGCCGGAAACAAGTTCTCAGGCGTCCAGTTCAGAGCAAAATTCCGTTACCCAAAGTGCAGTATTAAAATCCGCAACCGTAACAAATATGGTGCAGCAAACGCAGACTGCCGCCGCTGAATTGACGGGAAATATGAATAACATGCAGCCGGCAAATGGGCAGCAGACCCCGCCGCAGATGCCTGGAAATGCGACGGGTACCACATCCGGCAGCGAGGGACAGACCCCGCCGCAAATGCCCGGCAATCAGGACGGCACCATATCCGGCAGCGAAGGACAGACCTCGCCGCAGATGCCCGGCAATCAGGGGGACAAAATGCCCGATGGGATGCAGCAGACACAGGCTGCCCCAACAAATCTTTCGGGATTGTGGGTAATGCTGGCGTTTTTTGCCGCAATTGTGGCAGGAATTGTTTTTGCAATTTTTTATCGGCGCAGACGAACAAAAAATATTCTTTAATTTTCTTTTTGAGGGAACAGCTGTAATTTTTTTGTTGCAGCCGTTCCTTTTCTCTTAAAATGACTTAAAGTTGGGCACAATGTTTGTGCGGGATTTTCGTTGACAGTTTGCGGACATAATGATAAAATAAATAAAATATACCGAAGTTAAAGACCAATGATGAAAAGAGGAGGAAAAAGGATGTTGAATACCGATTTTCAACAGAAATTCGCGAAGGAAGGACTTACGTTTGACGATGTTCTTCTGATTCCGGGCGAGTCCAATGTTGAACCGAAAACCGTTGATGTTTCTACCCATTTAACGAAAAACATTCATCTGAATACGCCGCTGATGACCGCTGCTATGGATACCGTAACCGAAAGTGCAATGGCGATTGCGATTGCGCGTGAGGGCGGCATTGGAATTATCCATAAGAACATGTCAATTGAACAACAGGCAGATGAGGTTGACCGTGTGAAACGTTCTGAAAATGGTGTTATTGTCAATCCGTTTTTCCTTTCTCCTGAACATTTGGTTGCAGATGCCGATCAATTGATGGGCAAATATAAAATTTCCGGTGTGCCGATTTGCGAAAACGGCAAGCTGGTGGGTATCATTACAAACCGTGACATGCGTTTCATGACACAGGCCGATTACAGCCAGCCGATTGCAAACGTAATGACCAAGGAAAAGCTGATTACCGCTCCGGTTGGAACCACACTGGAGCAGGCGCAGGAAATTCTGCGCTGCCACAAGATTGAAAAGCTGCCGATCGTGGATGACAATGGTATGCTTAAGGGCCTGATTACCATTAAGGATATTGAAAAAGCAGTTCAGTATCCCAATTCTGCACGTGACGTCAACGGACGGCTGCTTTGCGGCGCTGCAATCGGTGCAACGCCAAACGTGCTGGAGCGCGTTGCAGAGCTGGTGAAAGCACAGGTGGACGTGCTTGTGCTTGACTCGGCCCATGGTCATAACATCAATGTGGTGGAATCGGTTCGCCGTGTGAAAAAAGCATATCCGGACATCCAGTTGATTGCTGGTAATGTTGCAACCGCAGAGGCTACCCGGGCGCTGATTGAGGCCGGTGCGGACTGCGTTAAGGTTGGTATCGGACCGGGATCGATCTGCACCACACGTATTGTTGCAGGTATCGGTGTCCCGCAGATCACCGCAATTTATGATGCGGCTTGTGCGGCAGCAGAATATGGCATGCCGATTATTGCAGACGGCGGCGTAAAATATTCCGGTGATATTGTCAAGGCATTGGCTGCGGGTGCAAGCGTTGTCATGGTTGGCTCTTTGGTTGCAGGCTGTAAGGAATCCCCCGGCGATACGGAAATTTATCAGGGTCGCCAGTTCAAGGTTTACCGCGGAATGGGCAGCCTTGGCGCGATGCCAAAGGGAAGTGCCGACCGTTACTTCCAGTCTGATGCGAAGAAGCTTGTTCCAGAGGGTGTTGAAGGTCGTGTGCCTTACAAGGGACCGTTGTCTGATACGATTTATCAGATGCTCGGCGGTCTGCGCTCCGGTATGGGTTATACGGGCTGCGCAACGATTGAGGAACTGCATGAGAAAGCAAAGTTTGTGCGCATCACCGGTGCCGGCTTGAAGGAAAGCCATCCGCATGACATTCAGATTACAAAGGAAGCTCCGAACTATTCGGTCAGCATCTGATAGATGCCATCTAAATCCCGCAGGGTTGTTTGCAGGGCTCAGCTTCGGCTGGGCTCTGTTTTTTTTTGCAGGATGACGCATATCGGCATATGTTGGCAGGACACAATCCTAAATTCTTTTGGAGTGGTAGAAAAAAACGTCGGAAGAAATTTCTCTTCCGACGTTTTTGTATCCAATTTAAATCAACCTCCCAAATAGGCTTTTCGAACTTGATCATTTTCCAGAAGTTCTTTGGCGGGAGCAGTCAGAACTACGTTTCCGGTTTCCAACACATAGCCGCGGTCGGCAATGGAGAGAGCCATTTGTGCGTTCTGTTCTACCAAGAGAATCGTGGTTCCCTGATCGTGCAGGTGCTGAATAATCTCGAAAATCTGTGCAACCAGCAGTGGTGCAAGACCCATGGAAGGTTCATCCAACATCAAAAGCTTTGGATGACTCATCAGTGCGCGCCCCATGGCAAGCATCTGCTGTTCACCGCCAGAAAGGGTTCCTGCGGTTTGGCGGCGTCGTTCTTTCAAGCGAGGAAAGAGGTCATACACATGATCCAGATCTGGCTCAACCTCATTCTTTTTCCGCGTATATCCGCCCATTTCCAGGTTTTCTTCCACCGTCAGCTGTGTAAACACACGGCGGCCTTCCGGAACCTGAGCCAGACCCTTGAGAACGATTTTATGCGGAGCAACGGACTGGATCGGTTCGTCCAAAAAATTGATGGTGCCTGTTTTGGAACGAAGAAGTCCCGAAATTGTTTTGAGGATGGTTGATTTTCCGGCACCATTTGCGCCGATCAGAGAAACAATTTCGCCTTGATTTACCTCAAAGGAAATGTCCTTGACCGCATGGATGCTGCCGTAATAAACATTCAGATCGTCAACCTTCAGCATTCTGCCTCATCCTCCTTTTTGCCCAGATACGCTTCGATTACAGCCGGATTATGGGTAATTTCTTCCGGCGTTCCGCGCGCAATAATCCGACCATAGTTAAGCACTGCGATTCCCTCACAGATGCCCATTACAAGGTTCATATCATGCTCAATCAGCATGATTGCAATTTCAAAGGTATCGCGGATTTTGCGGATGTTTTCCATCAACTCAGCAGTTTCACTCGGATTCATGCCGGCAGCAGGTTCATCCAACAGAAGCAGGCTGGGATTAGTTGCCAGTGCGCGCACAATTTCCAGACGGCGCTGTGCACCATAGGGAAGACTTCCTGCCTGTGCATAACGCAAATCCTGCATGTCGAAAATGGAAAGCAGTTCGCCTGCACGATCCTTTGCAATGCGTTCCGACCGCCAAAAGCTTGGCAGGCGCAGTAATGCGGAAGCAGAGCGATAATCCATTTCATGGTGCAGACCGATCAGCACATTTTCTTCCACCGTCAGGTTTTTAAACAGGCGAATGTTCTGAAAGGTGCGAGCAATTCCCGCGCGATTGATCTGCTGTGTATTCATTCCGGCAGTGTCTTTGCCGTCAAGCAGAATTGTACCGCGTGTTGGCTGATAAACCTTGGTCAACAAGTTAAAGACAGTCGTCTTTCCGGCTCCGTTCGGGCCGATTAGTCCGTCAATTTCTGTGCGGCCAATGGTAAGGTTAAAATCATCTACCGCAGTCAGACCGCCAAAGTCAATTCCAAGGCGGCGCACTTCCAAAATCGGCGTTTTGTTGGAATCGCGCTCCGGCAGCATACCTGGACTTGGGATTGGAACCATCTTACTCATTTGCGTCGCCTCCTTTTGGATTTTGTGGCTGACCGGGTGTTGTTTTCTTTGCGCCCGGTTTCCAGTTAATCAACTTTTCCAGCAGGTGGCTCAACGAAAAGTCATACATGCCCAAAAGACCGGATGGCTTAAAGATCATGACGACAATCAGCAGCAAGGAATAAACAATCATGCGGTACTTGCTGAAGCCCTGCAGCATCAGCGGAAGAGCGGTGAGCACAGTGGCGGCAATTACGGAACCTGCCATGGAGCCCATTCCGCCCAGCACAACCATCACAAGAATATTGATGGATTGCATGAAGTCGAAGGTTCCCGGAACCAGCAGGCCTTGATTACCAGCATAAAGTGCACCGGCAACTCCGGCAAAGAATGCTGAAAATGCAAACGCCATAACCTTGTAATAGGTGGTATTAATACCGCAGGATTCGGCAGCAATTTCATTTTCCCGAATTGAAAGAATGGCACGGCCATGCCGGGAATGCATGAGCGTATGAATTGCAATACAGGTAATGATAACGCAGATAAAAACGATCAGAAAACCTGTGCTTTTTGAAAACTTGGGGATATCAGAGAGACCCGGTGTGCCGCCGGTAATCTCTGGCAGATTAATGATGAGCACGCGAATAATCTCACCAAAACCAAGAGTAATAATTGCGAGATAGTCGCCTTTAAGCCGCAGTGCCGGAATGCCGATAATAATGCCGAAGATAGCAGCAATAATTCCGGCAAAGACAAGCCCCAAAATTATTGCAGCGGGGCGGGAGAAGGTGCAGCTTTTCCAAAACAATGCACCGGCATAAGCACCAACGGCCATAAAACCAGCATGACCAAGCGGCAATTGGCCAAGATATCCGGTCACGATGTTCAGAGAAACCGCAAGAATGATGTAAATACCGATCTGCAGCACGATTGAACTTTGGGCACGACTGATGCTGCCCGAGGTGATAACCGTATTGCCGATCAGGAGAAATGCAGCCAGCAGCAGCGTGTTGATCGCGTAACGGGCCGGCATCGGAATTTTTTTAACCTTATCCATCGGTTTGAATCACGCCTTTCCAAAAAAATTGCGGCCGGGAATTACACTTTTTCCGACATGCTTTTGCCCATAAAGCCTGTGGGACGGAAGAGCAAAACAACAATCAGAATCGCGAACACGATTCCGTCTGCCCATTCGGAAAGTCCCAGCGAGGTGACCAGAACCTCGGCAAGACCGATGGCGAAACCGCCGATCATTGCACCGGGAATCGAGCCGATTCCGCCAAGCACTGCGGCAACAAATGCCTTGAGTCCAAGCATAGAACCCATGGTGGGGGTCAAAACCGGGTAGCGGCAGCAATAAAGAATGGAGCCGATACCGGCAAGTGCAGAGCCGACTGCAAAGGTAAAGGAAACGGTACGGTTAACGTTGATGCCCATCAGCTGTGCAGCACCCATATCCTCCGAAACAGCACGCATTGCTTTTCCCATGCGTGTTTTCTGTACCAGAATGGTCAGTGCAATCATCGAAATGATGGAAACGATAATTGTAATCAATGCGGTTACACTGATTTGCGCACCGCCGAGCGAGATGTTTTGCACCGCCATGATGCTGCTGCTTGGAAAGCTTTTCGCATTGGCGGAGAAAATGAGCTGTGCAAGGTTCTGCAACAGCATCGAAACACCAATTGCCGTAATCAGCAGCGAAATTCTGGGAGCAGAACGCAGCGGCTTATACGCAATCTTTTCAATAATCATTGCCAGCACAGCACAGCCGACAATGGATGCAATGACGGCAACGGCGGGGTTGATGCCTGCAGTAATAATGAGCATCGCAATGTATCCGCCCACCATGATAATATCACCATGCGCAAAATTCAAAAGCATAATGATGCCGTATACCATGCTGTAGCCAAGTGCAACCAGCGCGTAAATTGAGCCGAGCTGCAAACCGTTAATCAGCTGGGAAATAAACAGCATAAGAGCATCCGTCCTTTCTTCTCTGGAGATGGTTTGAAAACAAACGGGTACGGGGCTGCTGCAAAAAATTGCACCAGCCCCGTACCGATCCCAATTTAATGGGAGGATTGACTTCTCAGTCCGGGATTAATAATTGCCCCAGAACTTGGCTTCGCCACCGGTGATGTTGATGATAACGGCGGTCTTCTGCGGGTTGTTATAATCATCGAAGGTGATATGACCGGTAACACAGTTCATATCCGTAGCCTTCATAGCGTCGATGACAGCCTGCTTGTATTCGTCAGAGCCGGCGGTCAGTTTGGCTTCTTCAGCCTTGGCAAGAGCGGCACAGAGGATTGCAGCAGCGTCATAAGCCTGTGCGGCAAACATGTTCGGCTCATTGTTGTACTTTGCTTTGTAATTTTTCAGGAAGGTCTGAACCGCTTCGGAGGTGTCCTGCGTGGAATAGCCAGAGCAGAAATATGCACCCTCAAGCACAGAAGCATCCTGAATTACGTCCATGATGGAAGCCCAGCCGTCGCCGCCGAGCAGGGTTGCAGTCACGCCGACACTCTTGGCCTGCGGTGCAACGTTGGCAAGCACCTTGTAATAATCCGGAACAAAGAGAACGTCCGGCTTCTTTGCAGCAATATTGGTCAGCTGTGCCTGAAAATCAACGGCGTCTTTTCCGTAGCTTTCTTCTGCAACGACTTCAAGACCAAGTTCTTTTGCTTTGGCAACAAATGCCTTGTAAAGTCCGATGGAATAATCGGAACCGCTGTTATAAAGAACGGCAGCAGTTTTTGCGCTCAGCTTTTCGGAAGCAAAGCTTGCCATTTTTTCGCCCTGGAACGGGTCGATAAAGCAGGAACGGAACATATTATTGTAAACAGAAACCACCTTGCCGTCCTTGTCCAGCTTGCAGGTGATTTTTTCCGCAGTAGCGGAAGCGGTAATCATCGGCATGTTATCCTGCTGGCTTTCCACAACAACTGCAGCGGTCGGAGCGGTTGTTACGTCGCCGATAATCGCGGCAACATCCTGATCAACTAGGGAATTGTAACCGGTAATTGCCTTTGCTTCGTTGCCTTCTTCGTCATAGGTAACCAATTCAATCTTTTTGCCGTTAACGCCGCCCTTAGCGTTAATTTCGTCAACGTAAAGGGTAACACCGTTGGAAACGGCAATGCCATATTCAGCAACTTCTCCCGTAGCAGGGGCCAACACACCGACCTTGATGCTTCCGCCGGAGGTGCCTTCATTGCCGGCGTTGCTGTTTTTGCAGCCGCCGAACAGGGAAACGGTCATCACAGCGGCGAGCGCCAATGACAAAACGCGAATGTACTTTTTCATAATGGGTTCCTTCCTCTCAATTCAGTTTGGATTTCTTTTTTCGACTTCCTTCGCTAAAAGCCGAAAAGCGGGATCATTGGGTTTGATTCCAAATTCCCGCTTGAAAAACTTAGCGCTTTACTTGTTTACAAACGAGAAATTATTGGTTATTATACATTTTTACGAAAGAAAAGTCAATCGCATTTTTTGCTGAAAAAAGAAGTTTTTTTCTGTGCTGAAACATTTAAAATGATGGATGCTATCGCGTTTTTTTAATGAAATGTAAAATAACGCCAAAAAACAGGTGCTTTTTTACCGCGGACAGATTTTTTTGCAATAATGAATTTTCATCGCATAATGACAAATGGAGCCTGCAATCGGATGCAAGCTCCGCTATTTGAATAAATTGGCCGGATACTATTCAACGTCCTGCAGTGCGTCGTATCCCTCTTCTCCGGTGCGAACTTTAATTACATTTTCAACATCGTAAACAAAGATTTTTCCGTCACCGATATGTCCGGTATAAAGAACCTTTTTGGCCGTGTTAATAACCGTGCGCACCGGTACACGGCAAACAACAATTTCCACCTGAACCTTGGGCAAAAGCGTAATTTCCTGAGCAACACCGCGATAATATTCGGGCTTTCCCTTTTGGGTTCCGCAGCCGAGCACCTGCGTAACGGTCATACCGGTGATGCCGATTTTGGTCATTGCCTCCTTGAGAGACTCAAAGCGGCTTTGCTTCATCACGATTTCAATTTTCGTCATTTTTACATCGCTTGCCATTGCGGTTTTCGGTGCGGTCACCATCTGAATCGGAATGGCTTCGTCAACGGGAATAAAACCGTTTGGCAGCGGAAGATCCATACTCGGCTGTTCATCCGTTTCAAGCGATTCCACATTTGGAGCAAAGTCCGCATAAGCGCTTACCAAACCGTGTTCCGGCAAGTCCAGACCACTGATTTCTTCTTCACGGCTTACACGGAGACCGATCGTTTTCTTAATTGCAAAGAATACAGCAGTCATGGTGATGGTGACCCATGCGGCAGTGGAAAGGACACCTAAAAACTGTACGCCGATAAAGTTCACTCTGCTCATGCCTGCAGTCTCCAAAAATTCGTTGCTGGCAAAGAAGCCGGTCAGGATGGTGCCCAGCGCACCGTTGATGCAGTGCACCCCTACTGCACCAACCGGGTCGTCAATCTTGAGCTTTTTATCCACAAATTCCACGCCAAAAACAACGGCGAAGCCTGCAAACAGGCCAATGCAAGCAGCAGCCCATGGATTTACTGCATCACAGCCGGCAGTAATGGCGACCAAACCGGCGAGTGAACCGTTGAGTGTCATGGAAACATCGGGCTTTTTGTAGCGGATCCAGGTGATAATCATCACCGAAACCGTTGCAACCGCAGCAGCCAGATTGGTGTTGAAGAATACCTTGCCGGCGAGCTCTGCATTGCCGTTTGTCATCGAGACCGTAGAGCCGCCGTTGAAACCGAACCAGCAAAACCAGAGAATAAATACGCCGAGAGCGCCCAGTGTAATGCTGTGACCGGGAATTGCGCGGGGCTTTCCGTCCTTGCCGTATTTTCCAATGCGCGGCCCCAGAATTGCAGCGCCGATTAAAGCGGCAATACCGCCTACCATGTGCACTGCGGTGGAACCGGCAAAATCATGGAAGCCAAGCTGTGCAAGCCAGCCGCCTCCCCAGATCCAGTGGCCGGAAACGGGGTAAATTACAAGACTGATTACTGCGCTGTAAACGCAGTAGGAAGCAAACTTGGTGCGTTCCGCCATCGCTCCGGAAACAATGGTGGCAGAAGTTGCGCAAAAAACAGTCTGAAAAATAAAGTAAGTAAAAAAGCTGACGCCCTGAGGAAGAACTGCCGTGTAATCACCCTGTGTGAATAAATCAATTCCACCAAAAACGGCAGATTGCGTACCGAACATAATGCCGAATCCAATCAGCCAGTAAAGCGGAGTCCCGATGGAGAAATCCATCAAATTTTTCATGATAATATTGCCGGCGTTTTTGGCGCGGGTAAAACCGGTTTCTACCATGGCGAATCCGGCCTGCATAAAGAACACCAGTGCAGCAGCAATCAGTGTCCACATTGTATCAACATCGGAAAAGAGTACCGCAATATTATTGCTCATCCATGATTCTTCCTTTCGTATGAAACACCGGATTCAGGTTTTCCGGGTTTCTCCTCTTGTTGGAACATGCGGGACAACGGTGCCGCGGAGCATCGTCGCAGTTGTTTTGAAGAATTCCGCGTTTTTCAAAACAACAAAAAACAGCAAAGGCGCTGTGGTTTACGCCCACAACGTCTTTGCTGTTCTGCTTAAAAGAATATCATGTTTTTAAGCGGATAACAAGAGTAAAAATGCAAGATATAATTTCATATATTTCATTTTATATTATAAAATTTGATGAAAATCATAAAAAGCCAGATATTTTTACATGATATAAAATTAAATCCTGCAATTTATTCATTTGTTAAATAAATTGCTTCCGGTGGAAAAGCCTCCGCACAAAGATCGAGAAAATGACGGCAAATTACAGAATGAGACCGGCCGCGCATCGTAACAACGGCACGGCGTGTTGCAAAGGCGGGCACATCAAGAATGCGGTATTCCAAAGGGTTATCACTCATGGAGAGAGAGGAAAGCGGGACAATTGCGACTCCAAGACCGCTTTGTGCCAGTTTAAGTGTTACAGCAATCTGAAGATTGATGCATTTAATTTGCGGTACAAGCCCGATCTGATCACAGGCACCCGTAACGAGCTCCTCATAGCGCTGAATCATTAGCAGAGGTTTATCCGCAAGCTCAGAAAGCGGAATTTTTTGTGTGCCGGGCAGAGAAAAGCAATCGGGGCGATAAGCAGCAATCATTTGTTCTCCGCTGATAAACTGGGGATTCATTCCGGCAGAAAAATGGCACGGAGTGCGTACCACCGCCACATCAATTGCGCCTGTTTCCAGCAGCTGCAACAATTTGCCGGAATTCATTTCATAAAGCTGGTAGCACACCTGCGGCCAAAGCTGAGCAAATTTTGCAAGAACTCCGTCAAACAGCGTCAGAGCTGTGGAAGGGGTCATGCCAAGCCGAAGCATGCCGCGCTCTCCCTGTTCACAGTCCCGTGCTTCTTTAATCGCAAGACTTTCCAGGGCCAGAATGTCTTTAGCGCGCTGGTAAAAAAGGTGCCCTGCATCGGTGAGCTTTTGGCTGCGGGAGGTCCGTTCCAAAAGCTGCACTCCAAGTTCATGCTCCAGCCCTTTGAGCTGATTGCTCAATGCCGGCTGCGCAATAAACAGTTTGTGAGAAGCTGCGGTCATGTTTCCGCTTTCCACAATTTCAATAAAGTTGCGCAAAAGCTTGCTGTCCATTACTGATCGCTCCGTTCATTTTCATGATCTATTCCGTTTTTTTATAGATTGTCAAAAATTATAATAGTTTACTTATAGATTTTTTTCCATTATAATAGCAAAAGACCGGCGGCGCAAGAACGTTCCGCTATAATTCTGAAAAAGGAAGCGACCCCCAGATGATTACCGATTTAACCGAAGGAAAGCCCGGACGCGTGCTCTGCCGATTTTCCATTCCAATGCTCATCAGCGTCATATTTCAACAGTTGTATAATATTGCAGACAGCGTCATTGCAGGAAAATTTGCCGGAGAAGATGCGCTGGCAGCTGTTGGTGCATCGTATCCTATCACAATGATTTTTATGGCGATTGCCGTCGGCAGCAACATCGGATGCTCCGTCGTTGTTTCCGGTTTCTTTGGCGCACGAGACTTAAAAAGCATGAAGACTGCGATCACAACCACATTTTTAGCTTGTGGGGCAATTTGTGTGCTGCTCACAGCGGGGGGGCTGATCGGTTGTTCGTGGATGATGACCGCAATCAGTACTCCGGATAATATTTTCTCTGACGCTGCACTTTACCTGCGCATTTATATTATCGGATTAACCTTTTTGTTCTTCTATAATGTTTGTACCGGGATTTTTACTGCTCTGGGGGACAGCAAAACGCCACTCTACTTTCTGATTGCCTCTTCGCTCGGCAATGTGGGGCTGGATTTGCTCTTTGTTGCGCAATTTCACTGGGGAGTTGCGGGTGTTGCATGGGCAACATTTCTTGCACAAGGAATTTCTGCAGTGCTTGCGATGGTTACGCTGGTGGTTCGGCTGCGCAAAATAAAAAGCGGTGAATTTCCGTTTTTTTCATTTTCAATGCTGGGGAAGATTGCAAAGATTGCAGTGCCGAGCATTTTACAACAGAGCTTTATTTCCATCGGAAATCTGTTTATTCAGAGCCTTGTCAACGGGTTTGGCTCGGCGGTGATTGCAGGTTATTCCGCGGCAATCAAGCTAAACACCTTTGCGATTACATCATTTACAACGCTGGCCAACGGTGTTTCCAGCTTTACGGCGCAAAACCTGGGTGCAAAAAAGGAAGAGCGCGTGCAGAGGGGATTTCGCGCTGGAATGGGCATTGCAGCCATTGTTGCAGTGCCGTTTGCAGTGGTATTTTTCGTTTTCAGTCATGCAATGATAGATCTTTTTATGGATAACGGCAGTGCACTTGCTATGCAGACGGGTATGTCGTTTTTGCGAATCGTTTCTCCGTTCTATTTGATTGTAGCAGTCAAACTAATGGCGGATGGCGTGCTGCGGGGTGCCGGAGCAATGAGCTGGTTTATGACGACCACCTTTACGGATCTGGTACTGCGGGTGGTATTAGCCTTTGTGTTTGCGGATGCGCTTTCCATGGGTGCCGTTGGAATCTGGCTTTCGTGGCCGGTGGGGTGGAGTGTCGCAAGTATTATTTCGTTCTTGTTTTACCGCAAGGGTGTCTGGCGCAAAAAAGATTATATCGAAGACATATAATGCAAAACCCGCTTCCCGAAGCAGAGGTGAACACTCTGAACGGGAAGCGGGTTTCGTTATTGCAGCGAGGTAACACTACAACTTTTCATCCAAGACTAATATTAATTTCTCCTGAAACGAAATTAGTATCAATCACAAGTCTATTATTTCGCTTTTGACTGAATGTATTCATCAATAGCAGCAGCTGCTGTTTTTCCTGCACCCATGGCGGAAATTACAGTGGCAGCACCGGTAACCGCATCACCGCCGGCAAACACACCGTCACGTGTGGTTGCACCGGTGGATTCTTCTACGATAAATCCGCCGTGCTTATTGACTTCCAATCCCTTGGTGGTGGATTTAATCAGCGGGTTGGGGGAAGTGCCGATGGAGATAACAACCGTGTCCACATCCAGTACAAACTCGCTTCCGGGAACCTCCACCGGGCGGCGGCGACCCTTTTCATCCGGTTCGCCAAGTTCCATTTTAATGCATTTAATACCGGTGACGCAGCCGTTTTTAGGATCGCGCTTGTCGTCCGGATTGTGATAACCCAGAACTTCAACGGGGTTGTTGAGCAGGTAAAACTCCACGCCCTCTTCGATTGCGTGTTCTACCTCTTCCTTACGGGCAGGAAGCTCTTCCATGGAGCGGCGATAAACAATGTAAACTTTTTCCGCACCCAGACGAAGGGCTGTGCGCGCAGCATCCATTGCAACATTTCCGCCGCCAACAACGGCAACCTTGCCGCCTTTGCTGATCGGCGTAACCGGATCATTCTGATATGCTTTCATCAGATTGCTGCGGGTCAAAAATTCATTGGCAGAATAAACGCCCTTCAGGCTTTCACCCGGAATTCCCATAAAGCGCGGCAGACCGGCGCCCGAACCGATAAATGCGGCCTCGTAGCCCATTTCAAACAGTTCGTCAATGGAAAGTACCTTGCCGATGACCATGTTGGTTTCGACATCAACTCCCAGCTCGCTGAGGGTATCAACTTCCTTCTGCACGATTGATTTCGGCAGACGAAACTCCGGAATGCCATAAACCAAAACACCGCCGGCAGTGTGCAGTGCTTCAAACACCGTGACGGAATAGCCCTTTTTCGCAAGATCGCCGGCGCAGGTTAAGCCGGAAGGACCCGAGCCGATGACGGCAACTTTGTGCCCGTTGGGGGCAGGCTTCACCGCGGCTTCTGTGGCATTGGCATTGTGCCAGTCGGCAACAAAACGCTCCAGGCGGCCGATTGCAACCGGTTCACCCTTGATGCCGCGAACGCATTTTTGTTCGCACTGGGTTTCCTGCGGGCAAACACGTCCGCAGACGGCCGGCAGTGAACTGGATTTGGAAATAATCTGATAAGCGCCTTCAAAATCGCGCTCGCGGACTCTGGCAATAAACGCCGGAATATCGATATTGACCGGGCAGCCGCCGACACAGGGTTTGTGTTTGCAGTTCAGGCAGCGGTTTGCCTCATCAACAGCCTGTTCCTCAGAATAACCCAGCGTAACCTCCAAAAAGTTCTTGTTACGCACGTTTGCATCCTGAGAAGGCATTGGATTCTTCTTCAAAGACATATTCGGCATCTTATTTGACCTCCTTGTTGAGCAGGTTGCAGGTTTCCTCATAAGCGTGGTGCTCAAAATCGCGGTACATAGAACCGCGTTCCATTGCTTCATCAAAATCGACTTCATGGCCGTCAAAGTCTGGTCCATCCACACAGGCAAACTTGGTTTTTCCGCCGACAGTCAAGCGGCATCCGCCGCACATGCCCGTTCCGTCAATCATAATCGGATTCATGCTCACAACGGTTTTAATACCGTATTCCTTTGTCAGCTGGCAAACAAATTTCATCATAATCAGCGGCCCGATTGCGATAACCTCATCATACTGCTCGCCGGAATCAATGAGTTCCTTGAGTGCATTGGTTACCAGACCCTTGGTGCCGTAGCTGCCGTCATCTGTCATCATGACAAGCTTGTCACTGGCAGCTTTGAATTCGTCTTCCAGAATCACAAGATCTTTGTTGCGGAAGCCAACGATGGAATGAACCTCAGCACCCAGATGGTGCAGTTTCTTTGCAATCGGATATGCAATTGCACAGCCAACACCGCCGCCGACAACCGCAACCTTCTTCAGACCATCCACATGGGACGGAGTGCCAAGCGGACCCACAAAATCATGCAGACTGTCGCCTTCATTTAATGCATTCAGTTTTTTGGTGGTTGCACCCACAATCTGAAAGATAATCGTGATGGTGCCCTTCTCGCGATCAAAATCGGCAACCGTCAACGGAATGCGTTCGCCAGCCTCATCCACGCGCAGAATAATAAACTGCCCCGGCTCTGCTTTCTTTGCCACCAGCGGCGCTTCAATTTCCATCAGCGTCACAGTCGGGTTCAATTCTTTTTTCTTGAGAATCCGATACATGTTAATTCCTCCTGATTCATGATTAATCTATCGATAATGAATTGCTTACAAACCGGCAAGCAGGACTTCGAGGATCACACAGAGCAGCGCATTGCCCAACATCCTCTTTTAAAATGACCGCAAAAAAACAGCGATAACAAGTTTTTTGTTATCAATATAATTTTACTGATTTGTGGATTCCTTGTAAAGCGTTATTCTTATATAACAAACATATAGTTTACCACATGACAGAAAAAATACAACCAGTAAAAAATCCCTCCGGATTTACTGAATTGCCTCTCCTTCCAGTTCGCGGCGAACATCAGAAAGATAAGAAATCAACAATCGCTCTGCCGGTGTCAGCCGATGTCCCTGCGCGTAAATCACAACATCGCGGCAGGCGCGGGGGCGATCTGCAGAAACAGGGCAGCGCTGCACCAATCCCCATCGTTCCAGAGATTGCTTTGGCAAAGGGGAAACCCACATGTAGGTTTCCGGCAGGCTGCTCAGCAGGTCAAACTGACTGCCGCGTTCGTAAATACAAATTTTTTTGTGCGGCTGCTCTTGCGGCATGCGGCGGGCTTCCGCCACAGAAAGGAACGGCACTGAAAAATCGCCGTGTGTCAGTTCAATATAAGGCGCAAGGTCTTCCTCGCGCAGTGATTCCTTTTTGGCAAGGGGATGTTTTGCTGAAAACAGCACCACGGGCTCAAACTCCCAAAGGACGTGATACTGCAAATTTTTTCCCGTTAAAAGGCTCACAAAATAGCGTTCATAGGTAGATCGGTAGCGAATCACACCCAGACTGCATTCCCGGTCGGCAACCAGCGTGATGGCTTCCACCGTGTTTGTTTCCTTAAAATTGATTTCGAGCTCTTTTTCTTCGCGCAAAGAATCGCAAAGCCGCACGAATGCCTCAGCAACATAGGAGGCGCGGGGAACCACAAGGCTCAGCCGCAACCGCTCACTTTCGTTGGAATTGTAAAGCGACTCCATTTCTTCAATTTGCATCAGAATGGATTTGGCATAGCCAAGGAATTCTTCACCCTTTTGGGTCGGGATAACGCCCTTGGAGGTTCGTTTGAAAATTGTGATGCCAAGGTCATTTTCCAGTTCCTTAATTGCTTTACTGAGGTTAGGCTGCCCCATATAAAGGTTTTCCGCTGCCTGAGAAATTGAGCGCGCCTTTTCCACTTCTACGGCATATTTCAGATGGGAAATGTTCACGTTGGATGACCATTCCTTTCCGACGGCAGGAGAGCTCCGCAGAATGCGGATTATTCTTCTCCACTCGTGATTTTCTGGCTGAGGTGTTTGCGCAGGAGCGCCAGAGAAGCCGCCATATTTTCGTTTTGAACGAGAATTGAATCAGGAACATGCAGGTGTACGGGTGTAAAATTCCAAATTGCCAAAATTCCTGCGGCGATCATTTCGTCACACACGCTTTGTGCATGTTCCGCGGGGACAGTCAAAATTCCGATCTTTACCCCAAGCCTTGGGCAAAGATCATTCATTTTGCTGATTGGAAATATCGGTTTTTCCCCGATATCCCGCCCGACAATGGATTCGTCGTTATCAAATGCGGCAATAATCTGCAGACCGTAATCATCAAAACCATGATACGCAATCAATGCTTGACCAAGCTTGCCGGCTCCCACCAAAATCGCCTGATCTGTATTATCATATCCCAGAAACCGCTCAATATCGACAATTAACTCCTGAACCGTAAAACCAGTGCGCGGTTTTCCACCGGTTGTACTCACAATTTCCAAATCCTTGCGAACTTGAACCTCGTGCAGGCGCAACGCGGAAGCGATTGTGGGTGCGGAAACATTTTTTGTTCCTGCGCTGTGCAGAGAATGCAGGTAGCGCAGATAATATGGCAGTCGCTGCAGCGCCTGCTTGGAAATCTGTGTTACTTTTGTTTTTTTTGGCGGCATGGA
>CAKXIK010000018.1:0-15994 GCA_934875675.1 uncultured bacterium | reverse complement strand
ACTCACCCGCGGTTTTCGTAATAATAATTAATTATTATAGTCCTGTTTCATCCAAAACACAACCCGTGCGCTTTTTTGAAAAATAAAGAACAAGATCGTCGTCGTTAAGGCACGGCGCATTTTCCGCCAGTGGCTCATCGTGGTACCACACGCCCGAGCCATCCGGAATATAACCCCGCCGAACATACATGCGCTGTGCAGTTCCGTATCCGCGGTGCAGTCCAACGCCGATGGTGATGGTATCGCTCTGTGTAAAGGCGATGCGTTCCGCTTCCTCCATCAACCGGGTGCCGATTCCGCAGTGCTGGTACGCTTCCAGCACATTGAAATCACTGAGTTCCGGCCAGCCTGTTTTGGCAAAAGGGCCTGCATTTTTGTGGGGTAAAATTGTGATGTAGCCGACCGGCGTACCGTCGATCTCAGCAACGACTACGGCACGGGTGCCTGCCTGTTGTTCGCGGTAATACCGCTCAAATTGCGTGCGCGGTTTGTCCCAACCCTGTAACGCGAAGGCAGTTTCAAATGCAGCAGCATCTTCTAATTGAATCGGACGCAGATATACAGGATTCATCTGATTTACCCTCCCATTCTGTCTTGTTTAAATTTAGGCAAGGCGCTCTGCAATTTCCAGCGCAATGCGCAGATAACGTTCTTTTGCACTCGACGGCATTTTTCCGAGAATGCGCGGATCCCAGGTGCTTCCGCTCAGACTGTCCGCTGCATAGAGAAATTGATAAACCTCCACGCAGCGGAACTTTGCCACTGCCATGACAGAAGCACACTCCATATCTACGGTCAGGCAGCCCTGTGCTCTGCGGCGCCGAACATTGGTTCTTGTTTCGCGATAAATCGCGTCTGTTGTCCACGTTTTTCCGTAGGTATACGGTACGCCGATTTCGTCCATTAACTCACCAAGCCGCCCTGCAGTGGGAATATCCACAAAGTCCCCGTCGGCAGCGTTCATGTAGTGATAGCTGGTTCCCTCATCGCGGAATGCTGCAGTTGGCACCATCACGCGTCCGGCAATCATTGCTTCGTCCAATGCACCGCAGGAACCAAAAAACACAACTTTTTTTGCCCCCTTTGCCACCACTTCCTCCAGCAGTCCGGCAGAAGCTGCACCGCCGATCAGAGATTGATAAACGCCGATATTTTTTCCGCTCCGGCGTACACCAATGATGGGTAATTCCATTCCGGCGCGCAGGGCATCCATTTGAACCGCACCGGGAAGCTGAGCTGCCATATCGGTTATTTCCTGACTGAATCCTGCAACCAGTACTTCGGGAAAATCCTGGCATGGCTGCACCATATGCTCCGGACGAACAATTTCTTCGCCGGTTGCATCAAAGGTTTCAAGAATACTCATACGGTTTTTGTCTCCTTTCCAATTCCGGCTTTCCATTGACTGCAAATTGCTGCGCCGAGAATCATGACTGCGCCGACTATTTGCAGCGCACCCATTGGTTCACTGAGCAGCACCGCAGAAAATATTACGGCGGAAACAGGATCAATATAGCTGCAAAGTGCAATGCTTTGTGCACTGAGCCCCTGCATCGCCGAAAAATAGAGCAGATATCCTATTCCGGTGTGTACAATGCCTGCAATCAAGAGCAGGCACAGGGTGGTCGTGTTAAACGATAAGTCTGCCGTTTGTCCGGTGAGCAATACATACGGCAGAAGAACTACGGCTGCAATTCCAAGCTGTGCAACGGTGGAATCCATGGAATCAATTTCTTTCAGAAACTTGTTGCTCAGCATAATCACGGAGTAAAACAAAGCTGCACCCAGGCCAAAGCCGATTCCGTACAGGTTTTGTGTGCCGGAACCGATTGATTGATCTCCTGCCACGAGCACAATGCCGATGAGAGAAACAGCCACACAAGCCATCCGCAGAGGAGAAAGTCGTTCCTTGAGCACTAAAGGAGAAAGCATCACCACAATGACAGGAGCCGTATAATAGCAGACAGTCGCCGTGGCAATGGTGGTATATCGGTAGGATTCAAATAAAAAAATCCAGTTAAACCCAATCGCGGCACCGGAAATAATTAACGGCAGCGCATTTTTTTCCCATGCGGAAAGAGATATTTTTTTGCGCAAAAAAAGTCCTGCA
The DNA here is from genome assembly GCA_934875675.1 of uncultured bacterium. Classification (GTDB taxonomy): domain Bacteria; phylum Bacillota; class Clostridia; order Oscillospirales; family Acutalibacteraceae; genus CAKXIK01. The sequence goes on along the minus strand of CAKXIK010000018.1, from coordinate 13,884 downwards.
ATCAACAGAAACACGGTGCCGACTGCACCGCGTGCCAGGGCAATCACCGCGGATGGCAGAGCAATTCCGCGTGCCACCAGTCCGATGCTGCCAAAAATCAGCATGGACACCGTCATTTTGAGCAGTGCCCCTGCATTTTGTTTGTTTTTCATCCGATGATTACCTCACACTTGCTTTTCCCGCAAGCACATCCTGATAATCGGCATAATTAGCGGCAAGCAGGGAAGGCGTATCAAGGTGATACGGACAGCGGGATCTGCACTGGTTGCAGTGCAGGCAATTCTCAATTTTCTGCATTTTTTCCTGCCAGGTGTGCCCCAGCCACTGTGCAGAAGGACTCCGGCGAAGCATCAGAGACATGCGCGCGCAATTGTTGATTTCGATTCCGGCAGGGCAGGGCATGCAGTACCCGCATCCGCGGCAAAAATTGCCTGCCAGCTCTTTCTGATCCTTTTCAATCACGGCACAAAGCTCTTCGTTGAGCTGCGGTTCTGCAGTGACAAAGTTCAAAAACTCGTCGAGCTCACTTTCCCGCTGAACACCCCAGATCGGCAGCACATTATCATACTGGTTCAGCCACGCGTAAGCGGCTTCCGCATTGGTAATCAATCCGCCGGAAAGTGCTTTCATTGCTATAAATCCAATGTTCTTTTCACGGCAGCTTTTCACCAGGTCAAATTCCACCGGTGCGGAAAGGTAATTGAACGGGAACTGCACCGTGTCATACAAGCCGGAATCCACAGCCTCCTGCGCGACGCGGACGCTATGGTTTGTAATGCTGATAAAACGGATTTTTCCTTCTTCCCTGGCTTTGAGCAGTGCATCGTAAAGCCCGTCCTCTCCGCCCGGCCTTGGGCAAAAGGATGGATTGTGCAGCTGATAAACATCGATGTAATCGGTGTGCAGGGTGCGAAGGCTGGTTTCCAGCTCTTTTTTCATGGTTTTTCCGTCTTTTGCACCGCTTTTGGTGGCGATAAAAATATGTTGGCGCACATCAGAAAGTGCCTTTCCCAGCTTTTCTTCGCTATCGGAATAGGCGCGCGCCGTATCAAAATAGGTGATACCGTTTTCATAAGCTTTGTGCAGAAGCTTTCCTGCCTCCGCGGTAGAAATGCGTTGAATCGGCAATGCTCCAAAACCGTTTTTATTTGTAATGATCCCGGTGCGTCCAAGCGTAACGTCAGACATGGCAGCAATTTCCCCTTCTGTTTTCAATATATTTTCATTGTAGCACAATCACGGTTGTTTTGTCACGAAAAACAACAAAAATCTGTCCTTGTGTTCCGCTGCATCAACGTGAAATATCGAGCATGGGGTCATTTCACTTTTTAAACAAATAGAGTTGTAATATGTCAATAAATGTTTTGTGCATAAAGCAGTGTATTTAAAACTTCCAATTGAAAATGTTTTAGTTCGATTGGCGACGGATTTTTATGCTGATTTTATCCATTTTGTGGTAAACTTTTAAAGGCGTTGCATTGTATAAAATGATATGATACACTGATAAAACAGCAGATTATTCTGCGGCAGAATTTACAAATAGCGAGGAGCTGTATCACGATGGCATCACAAGTTTTATTTGCCCCAATGGCATATGCGCGTTATGAAGCAAGCCAGACTCTTCCTGAAAAGTTTTCCCGTATGCTGAAAAAAAGTGACCTTGCCAAAAAAGTGAAAGGAAAAACCGTTGCAATTAAAATGCACGTTGGCGACGGAATTACCTATTCCACGATTCCCCCGGTGTTCATCCGTATTCTGGTGGATTTTTTGAAAGAAAATGATGCCAAGTGTTTCATTACCGACCATTACGTTTATTCGCGCCACCCGGAACAGCGCGGTTACACGGAAAGCAATCTCGGCTGCCCGATTTTGGACGACTGCTCTTATTTCGGCAAATATTTTTACACAAAAGAAGTGGATTACAAAAAGCTGCACCATATCGACATTGCAGGCTTGATTCATGATGCGGATTTTCTGATTGACTTTTCACATGTAAAAGGACATGGCAGCTGCGGATTCGGCGGTGCATGCAAAAATATTGCAATGGGCTGCGTCACGGACCGTACCCGGCATGAAATTCATTCATTGGAAGGCGGACTGGTGTGGGATAAAGAAAAATGCATTCACTGCGGAAAATGCATTCCGGCATGTAACCACCACGCAAACTCATTTTCCGAGGGCGGGGCAAAAGGCGAATACCAGGTGAACTATCATCATTGCACCATGTGTCAGCATTGTCTCAAGGTATGTCCGGTTCACGCAATTACGCTTGATTCCCATGATTATGCCGATTTTCAGATGGGTATGGCGGTTTGCACCAAAACCGTGCTGGACTGCTTTGAACCCGGTAATACTTATTTTATCAATGTGCTCACGGCAATTACAGCTCTCTGCGATTGCTGGGGAATGACAACGCCGTCTCTGGTACCGGATATCGGCATCATGGCGTCGGATGATATGGTTGCGCTTGAGCGTGCTTGTGTGGATGCAATCAAGATGGAAGACTTAATCCCCGTCGGCATTCCGAAGGGAATGGAGCTTGGCAGTGAAGGACATCTGTTCCAGCGGCTCCACGGAAAAAATCCTTATATTCAGCTCGATTGCCTGCAGAAGGTTGGTCTTGGCACACAGGAATATGAGCTTGTGACAGTGAAATAATCTGTGCAGGTGTTTAATTAGTATAAAACAAAGAGCCCGGAGCTGTTCCTCTCAAAAGGGGAGTCAGTTCCGGGCTTCCTGTTGTACTCCGCGTAATTATTTAAACATAACCTGTGCGTTGTCGAGCAGGCTTTCCATTGCTTGGATGGCTCGCTTGCTGTTCTTCTTCAGTCTGCGGCTGGAACCCGAGCTCTTCATCATGGTTGCACCCACTACGCCCATTGCAACTCCTGCGGCCATTCCTGCGCCGATTCCCTTCATTACATTGGTAATGTTATGGCTCATTTGAGAATTCTCCCTTTCGCAAATTTTCCAGAAACACCGTCTCACCACCGGGACTTGCTCCTGCACTGTTAATTTTCCCTTCGGAGCGTGAAATTAACAGTGGAAGTTTTTTGATGAATTGCGTGGAAAAATCAAGAAAGCAATGTGACAACAGGAAATCTGCAGTTACGCAAGCCTTGCTTTTTGACTGCGTTTGCCGTATATTAGGATGGAAACGTTAAATAAGAAAGAGGATTTATCAGAAATGGCAGTTTTAAATATTGTAATGGTTGAACCGGAAATTCCGCAAAATACTGGAAACGTGGCGCGAACCTGTGCGGCAACGGGTGCACGGCTGCATCTGGTGGGACCAATGGGATTCACAATTGATGACCGCAAACTCAAGCGCGCCGGGCTCGATTACTGGCACTTGCTTGACATCAGCTATTATGATTCTCTGGATGATTTTTTTGAGCAGAACAGTGGCCCGTTTTTTTATTTTTCCACCAAGGCACAAACGATTCATTCCGAAGCGTCTTATCCGGACGGTGCTTATCTTGTTTTTGGCAAGGAAACAAAAGGATTGCCCGAGCAGCTGCTGCACGATCATCCCGATTGCTGTGTGCGCATTCCGATGATTTCCGATGCCCGCAGCCTGAATCTTTCCAATTCGGTTGCAATCGGTGTTTATGAAACACTGCGCCAGTGGGGTTACCCTGCACTGAAATGCAAGGGTCAGCTTACGCAGTTTACATGGGATGAAAATTAACACCCCACAAGATTGCGGAGTGTTAATTTGGTTATTGTTTGCCGCCCTTGCAGGGAGAAAACCCTGCGGGACGGTTTTTTTTAATTTGTGCGGCCAAATCGGCAAGTGTCATACTTCCAAGCAGCGAGTAACAGGAGGTGTTGAGCTGCGTGTAAATTCCGTCCATCAATGCGGCCATGCCGGAAGCCACCATGCAGTCACGGTCATAATCCTCTGTTCGCTTTGGAACCGAAACCGGCACACTGCCCACTGCACGGCAAATCTCCTCCAAGGTGACCTCTTCCGGTTCCTTGAGAAAGAAACAGCCGCCATCGGCACCTTCACGAGTTTGAACCAGACCCGCTTTTTTCAGTTTGGCAACAATCATGCGCATTCGTGCCGGATTCGTGCAGGCGCTTTGCGCAAGGGTATCGCTTTTCTGGCATCCCGATTTAAAGTAAAGTAAAAGCATAGCGTGGATTGCCGCAGCAAATTCATTTGTCATTAGGATGCATCGCCCTTTCAATCACGAATGTTTTCCGGACATACCGAAATCGTGCAGATTTATGCGCTGGTTCATTAGGATACTTTGGGTGAACCCGACTCGGTTTCATATGGCCAGTCGATGATGCCGCCAAAATCGTACACGCGATGATATCCCAGTGCAGCCAACTTCTTTGCGGCTTCGGCACTTCGGCGTCCGCTGCGGCAATACACAAGCAGCACCGCATCCTTCGGCAAATCAGCCGGCGCTTCTGTAATGGTTTCATTTGTCAACAATCGGGCGCCCGGAATATGCCCTTCGGTGTATTCGGATTCGGTACGCACATCGAGTACAATAACGCCGCCGGAATCAATTTTTTGCTTTGCTTCCTGTGGGGAAATTTTAGTCGGAGCTGCACTGGAGGGCGAAGCAGTGCTTTCCTTTGTGTCCGATGCACCGGTGTTTGTTTTAGAGGATGCCCCGTTTCGGGAAGAAGTCTTGCCGCCATGTGCAGAAGAGCTTCCCCGTGAGCCTGCACTGCAAGCAGCTCCCACCAGAACGACAGCTGCACATAATGCGAAAATCAGCTTTTTCATTACGCGTTTTCCAACATTTTTTCCAGTGCGCTCTTGGGCTGGGCGCCGACTGACTGCTGAACCACTTTGCCGCCCCGGAACACCATTACGGTCGGAATGCTCATCACGCCAAACTGTGCGGCAAGCTCGGACTGCTCGTCAACGTTAATCTTGCCGACCACCACATCATCGCGCTCATCTGCCAGCTGATCCACAATCGGAGAGAGCATACGGCATGGGCCGCACCACGATGCCCAGAAATCAACCATAACAGGTTTCGCTGCCTTTAAAACTTCCTGCTCAAAGTTTTCTTTTGTAATTGTAATAATTGCCATTTTAATCTTCCTTTCTCTGCGCAATGCGCAACTGCAAGCATTTTATTTATTATTTACCGGAAGAGCGAAGTGCTATGCGCTTCCTTTACTGTAATTATATATGTTACAGTAAATTTTGTCAAGTGTTTTTCGGTAATTTCTCAAATCGCGTCTGTTTGATTAATCTTTGTCAGGTTTGTTGTAGACTTCAGCAACTTTTCTGCGGCGGCGCCAAATGGTTCCCCAGCAAACAGCCATCGCAAACAAGGCGCAAATGGTAATGCACAGACGGTACTCTATCAGTTCACCAAGCGCACCAATCAATAAGCTGAAGATACTGTATGCCGCAGAATACAATACGGTTTCAAAGGCATTGATTCGGGCGCGCAGTTCCTCCGGAATATGACGCTGAACCGCAGTCTGACGCATTGCGGCACTATTGATGCCAAGAAATCCGCAAACCGCACGGTTGACAAGCATCAACGGATACGGCAGCCACAAAAGAACGGCATCCATCAGCTCGTATGCCTGATAAACAAAAAATGCGAATGAAAATCGCTTCTGCTGCGGAATTTTAAAATGATAATGCACCAACCCGCCAAGCGAACGTCCTGCAAATTCCGCAACGGAAAAGAACGAATACATTGCGATGGTAAATCCCGGAGCGGTGCGGAAGAAAGCAATCAAAATCGGGGAGTAGCCGTTTCCTACGCCGTTTGTAACTGCCATATAAGCGTAAATACTCTGAATGCCTTTTTCTTGTTTTAAATAGAGGGCAGCCTCCTTTAAATCCTGTCGCCACAGGCAAAAAGAAAATTGACGGTTCCGAAGACGGTTCTCCTCTGTAATTGAAATGCGGCTTTCAACCGCGGCAGCCAAAATGGAGAGTGCCGCCTGAATCAACAGAATATTTGCAACGCCGATTGCTTGAAACAATAAGGCGGCAACCGGCATCATGATTACCTGCATCACCGGATAAACCATTGAAGACACGGTGTATCCCTTTTCTTCACAGCCTGCCGGAATCAGCTTTGGGAAAATACTGTTATAAGCAAGACCGTCAAATGCAGCCAGACTGGAAAGCAGCAACGAAAAAAACAGATAGCCAAGATATGAAAAATCAAATCTTAACAAATAAAGCCCCACCAGACCGTAAAGAATTCCGTTGACAGCATCACCGCCGACCAGAAACGGTTTCCGCGGCAGACGATCCATCAACGGTGCGGCAATTAAAGGAATCAGAAAATTGGGAATGACCTGAATTGCAATCAGCACTGCCGAAGCAAGTGTGCTTCCGGTCTCGTCATAAACAAGAAAGGAAAGCGCAAAGGTTCCTGCAATCCCTCCTGCCGCACCCAGCACCGTGGCGGCGGTAACGAGGCAAAAATTTTTCTTCCAAAGTGTTTGTTTCATTTCAACCAATCCTCTCTCGTCCGGTACAACTATTATACCACGAACAGTTGAAGAAAGAGAATCCGGTTGTTTTGGGAAAATTGTTGGAATTATATACGATTAAACCTGAATAAATCGACCATAGGCAGGAAAATTAAGAAGCAGTTCAAATGCTTGCTTATATTGACGCGACGCTTTGTACCATTCGATGACCCATGGTAAATGAAAGCCGGCATAACCGCTTGGCAATTCGCGCCGCATTTGTTCAAAGCACGCAAGCAGTTCAGTGCCGTATTCTGCGTGCCGGAGATAATCCGCATGTTCCAAGCGGTATTGAACCAGTCCGCAAAGCCTTTGAACCAGTTCTTTTTTTGGATACTCCTGTGGCGCGGTTTCGGCTTTATGCAGCGCAGCAAGTGCTTCTTCTGTTTTACCAAGCCGTTCACAGCAAACGGCAAGCTTGTGCAGCATCAGTGCCGAGGGCTCTTCTAACCGGGAAAAATAGTCGTATGCCTCTGCAGTATGCCCCACCTCCAACCCGGTTGCCGCAAAGTTGTATGCAATGTCCTGCAGAGCTTCTTTGTTGTCCGTTGCGTTTGCAAGCCTTTGTGCCACCCGGTAATGTTCTGCCATCCGTTCATAATCCAGAAGGTTGCTGTAGCAGTTTCCCAACAACAGGCGGCTGTGCAGCATCACGCCGATCAGCCCTTCCCTTGCAGCAAGATCATAAGCATGCTGCAGATATTCCATTGCTGATGGATAACGGCCGTCGTAATATTCGGTTTGGCCTGCCATCAGATAGGAAAAAGCGATAGGGTTAATTTGCAGCAGTTCTTCAACCTTATCATTCAAAATCATCCAAAGGGTGCGTTGCCGCAAAGAAAATATGGGCACATATTCTTCCAGGGCAGCATCTGTTTGCTGGAAAAGCCAGCATTGCAGCAAACGCGCATCGAGTTGAAACGGTCCGTTTTCGCACCGATCGCAGATTTCTGTCAGCTGTTGCTGAATCTGCCCGATTTCTTTATTTTCGTCTGCAAAAATTGCATCATACGCTCGATCTATTATGGCGGAAACCTCAGTCAGCGTTTTTTCATCATCAACCCACCGTACGCCGAGACGGCAAAACAAAAGCTGCAGTAATTCCCGGCTCGCATCTGCTTTTCCCTGCTCAATTTTAGAAAGGTATGAAACGGCGCAAATGCTCCTGCAAAGGCCTTCCTGACTCCAACCTTTTTCAATGCGTTTTTGCCGAATCAAAAAGCCGATCAGTGCTGTATTCATTCAATCACGCTCCAGAATTATTTCTGCTTTCCCGTTGTACTCACTTTTAGGATGAAATAAATAGTTTATCTTATTTTATCAATCTGCAGCCAAAATCACAAGATTCTTTAAAATATTCAATTCGGCCGCGATTTCGACCGAAATTTACAGGGTTCATTCTTGAAATAATTGCTAAAATACAGTATGATTATAGAAAACCTGTGTGCTGCGGCACGCTTTGGGAAAGGATGGACGTAAAAATGGCAGGAGAAGATTGGGTTGCCCAAATTGCCGCTGGAGATCATGAGGCATTTCGTGCTGTTTATGAAAAATATGGAAAAATTGTTTATCAGAAGGCGTTGGAGCAGACGGGAAGCAACGAACAGGCACAGATTATTTTGAAAAATGTGTTTCGGGCATTGTTTCGCCAGTTAAAGGAGAGCCACAGCGACCCCATTCTGTTTTTGTTGGAGGGGTTAACTGACTTGCAAATTGCAGGTGCGGCAGACATCGTGCCTGGCACCGAGCAAAAAGAGCCGTCTCCGGCAGTGACCGACACGGAGCAACCGGTTTCTGCGGCGGATGCGGTGCCGGCAGTTCCTGCTGCACCGCAAGAAAACCCATCTGATGCAGGACAGGAGCCAGGTGGTTCCCTGTTTGATCATGTGGAAGCAGATTTTCACGGAGAATATGATGAAACCGCATTAAGTCCGGAAGAATTGAAAAACCGGGCAGCGGCTCCTGCGGATAATACCGCGGTTGCGGTTTCCACGGATGCGATTCCTCAAAATGCGGCTGAAACCGATAATTATGAGGAAGCACCGCTCAACGCTGCGGATATGGGACAAAAGCCGCGAAAAGCGCATCGGGGTTTGACCGTTTTTCTTGTGATTCTGCTGGTGTTGCTGGTCTTGTTGACGGTCTGGTTCGGTGCAGGAGTGCTGATGATGTATGATGTCATTCCCAAGCTGGATCTTGGATACAGTTGGTTTAATCAGAACTTGTTTAATCTGTTCCGTTTTTAAAAATTGAATGGAGAGGATGCCGAATTGCCGAGATTCCCGGTCGTTCGGCATCCATTTTTGTAGCATAGCTGAAAAGGGGGAAATGAAATGGAATTTGAGCAATTATTAAACAAACGCCGCAGCATTCGCCGTTATGATGCAGAAAAACATGCCGATAAGGCACAGCTTCGTAAAATGGTAGAGGCAGCAATTCTTGCGCCGTCATGGAAAAATTCTCAAACAGCGCGCTATGTTGTTGTTACCGATCCGCAACTTCTGCTGCGGGTTCGGCGGGAGGCTCTGCCTGCGTTCAATGCCGCAAATTGTGAGAATGCATCGGCACTGATTGTAACAGGATTTGTAAAAAGCCGTTCCGGATTTGATCGTGACGGTGCACCTGCCAATGAGTTGGGCGAGTGCTGGGGTGCATATGACTTGGGGCTGCAAAATCAGAATCTGCTGCTGAAAGCATCCGAACTGGGTTTGGATACGTTAATTATGGGTATCCGGGATGCAGAACAATTGCGCAATTTGCTTGCAATCGATCCATCCGTTGTCATTGTTTCCGTCATTGCAGTCGGTTACCGTGTGCAGGATGTGGAAATGCCAAAACGGAAAAGTGTAGATGAGGTTGCACGTTTTTTATGAAGGTAGAATAACGGAGAAAGGAAAATAAAGGGGAAGAGGTCTCACCGTGCGCAATTGCAGCAGTGAGACCTCTTGTTATTTCTCTTCGGGTTTTGATGCGTTGGAGCTGCATGAACAGCCCGGGCAGCCGGAACACCCGCCGCCGCATCCCACGCATCCGCCGCGCTTTTTAGCACGATAAACGGCGCGCACTGCAAAGAAAAGAGCAGCACCGATCGTACAGAGAATTAAAATATCAGCCCAATTCATCCAAAACACCTCTCAAAACAAATTTTACCCCGTATGCGCAGACTTTCCGCTAAAGAATTATTAAAGCAGGCTGCCGATCTGAAACACAAGGAAGGAGACAACCCATGCAAATGCGGTTTGACCCAACGCAACACCTGCTGCCCCTTTTTTGCTGTGAAGCTCTCGGCCGACGGCTGCAATCGCTGCCACACAGGGCGTATAAAGCAAGGTGAACACTAGAAATGCATATGCACTAAGCGGTGAAAACATTTGCGAGAGAACCGGATAAAGCGCAGTTCCGGAAGCACCGGTTAAAACCGCAAAGGTGGAAACGACCGCTTCCTTTGCTGTAAACCCGGTCACAAGAGCGCAAACGGCACGCCAGTCACCAAAACCGAGAGGTGCAAAAACAGGAGCAATCCAGCGGCCAATGATGGCAAGAAGACTTTTGGAACTGTCGGTTACCATATTGAAATGCGTGTCAAAGGTTTGTAAAAACCAGACAACAAGTGTGGCAACAAAAATAACCGTAAATGCGCGAACCAGAAAATCTTTTGCTTTTTCCCACAAATGCAGGAGTACCGTTTTGGGAGCGGGCATGCGGTAAGCGGGAAGCTCCATTACAAACGGAACCGGTTCGCCGTGAAATGCAGTTTTCTTTAAAACCAACCCTACCAGTACAGCCAGCACCATGCCGAGAACGTAAAGCGAAATCATGACCAGCGCCGCGTTATTAGGGAAAAATGCGGCAGCAAAAACGCTGTAAACCGGAAGTTTTGCGCTGCAGCTCATAAACGGTGTCAGCAGTATCGTCATTTTGCGATCTCGCTCGCTGGAAAGTGTTCGGGTTGCCATAATGGCAGGAACACTGCATCCAAAACCAATCAGCATCGGAACAAACGAGCGACCGGAAAGCCCGATTTTGCGCAGCAGCTGATCCATTACAAAAGCAACACGCGCCATATATCCGCTGTCCTCCAAAACGGAGAGAAAGAAAAACAAAACCACAATAATCGGCAGGAAGGAAAGAACGCTGCCCACACCGGCAAATATGCCGTCAATAATCAACGAATGGAGTGCGGCATTAACGCCTGCTGCAGCAAGTGCATGGTCGGTCAATACGGTCAACGCGTCGATTCCAATTGCCATCCAGTCGCTGAGCAGTTTGCCTATTACGCCGAACGTTAACCAAAAAATAAGCATCATGACACCCAGAAAAACTGGAATGGCAAGATATTTGTTGGTAAGTACACGGTCGATTTTTTCGCTGCGGATTGACTCCCGCGTTTCACCCTTTTTCACAACACACTTTGCACAAAGCATTTCTATGTAACTGTATCGCATATCTGCCAGAGCTGCCTCGCGGTCTGTGCCAAGCGTTTGCTCCAATTCGTCCACAACGTGCCCGATGACCTCCAGATCATTTTTGCTTACCGAAAGCTTCTGAATCATCAATTCGTCGCCTTCAATCAGCTTTGTTGCGGCAAAACGTTTTGGAACCCCCAGCTTTTCGGCGTGATCTTCTACCATGTGACCGACTGCATGAATTGCGCGGTGAATTGCACCGTGGCAAAAATCCAGATGTGCCGGAAAGGTTTTATTTTTTGCAGTTTCCAACGCAATGGTGCAAAGCTCGTCAACGCCCTCATTTCGGCTGGCGGAGATTGGTATGAACGGAATGCCTAACATCTGCGCCATCTTCGGAATATCAATAAAAGTGCCGCTGGTTCGAACCTCATCCATCATATTCAGAGCCACTACCATTGGAATTCCCAATTCCATTACTTGCAGTGTCAGGTAAAGGTTGCGTTCCAGATTGGTGGCATCCACAATGTTAATAATGCCATCGGGACGCTCGTTAATCAGAAAATCCCGTGTAACGATTTCTTCTGCAGTATATGGAGAAAGCGAGTAAATACCGGGCAGGTCCACCACCGTGGCGTTAGGATGGCGGCGGATGGTTCCCTCTTTTTTGTCAACGGTAACACCGGGGAAATTTCCAACGTGCTGATTGCTGCCTGTCAACTGATTAAACAGCGTTGTTTTGCCGCAGTTCTGGTTGCCGATAAGTCCGAATATCATAATCGACCGATCCTTTCCTTGTGTGATGGACGCGGTTCAAACCGAAGCGGCATCCTCTGTGCGCAGCACGATTTGTTTTGCATCATCCAGACGCAGTGTCAGTTCATAACCGCGCAGCCGGATTTCGATCGGATCTCCGAGCGGAGCAGCCTTTCGCAAGGTTACAGTAGTTCGCGGTGTGATTCCCATATCGAGCAAACGCCGGCGCAAGGCTCCCTGACCATTCACCGCAGATACAACCCCGCTCTCACCGATTTTGAGCTCATTGAGCGTCATTTAAATTCCCCGTTTCTCTCTTCTGCAGCCAGATGAATCATGCTGCGAGTTAGCTTAGGCTAATTAGCTTTCACTAACATTATAGCACGGCTTTTTTCACTGTCAAGAAGCAGCAAACCTTTATAATTAAGATTTTTTTTGACTTTTCCTTTGATATCTGCTAAGATAAGAAAGAACAATTTGTTTGGTGAAATAATGCACCCGGTTACCGTATTTTCTGTGAATGGGTGGGTGTGTTTATGCAGACAAGTGCCATGGTTATGAGTGTGGTCTGAGTTTTACAAGAAGTAAGCGCCGTTGTGCGTTTATGATAAATATGCGGACGTGGCGGAATTGGCAGACGCGCTAGATTTAGGCTCTAGTGGGTAACCCCGTGAGTGTTCAAGTCACTTCGTCCGCACCATATAAGAACGCTAATATTGATACGATGAGTGTCAATATCAGCGTTCTTTTTTACGAATGAACCTTTTGGACTTGTTTTACGACAATATAAGTGAAACCGGTTTTAATCACAAAACAAGGAGGTGATGATATGGATGAATTTGAAAAGCTGCTTTGTGAATGCAGAGGTGCTGTCGAGCGTTTTGTAAACTTCAAGCTTCCCTCAAAGTTTGAAGCGGACGATGTGTTGCAGGAGGTTTGCATTGCCGCAAGTGCAAAATTTGATACATTGAAAGATAAATCAAATTTTAAAGCCTGGATCATTGGCATTGCCCGCAACAAGTGCAACGATTACTATCGTAAGCGTGCGAAAATAATGGAAATCCCGCTTGAAGAAATCAAGGAAACCAAACTATCCTACAGCCGCTTTGGAATAACAGAAACAAGCGTTGTTCGAGAAACTATGAGCAGTCTTGCCGGTAAAGATAAACAGATTCTTTACCTATTCTTCTTCCGTGATTTCTCACAGTCGGAAATTGCTGCAAAGCTGAATATCCCAATCGGCACGGTAAAAAGCCGCTTGTATACTGCAAAACAGAATTTCAAAGAAAAATATCCGTATCCGCCAAAATCGAAAGGAGATTTTATTATGAAAAAGCTGCCTGAATTTATTCCTAAGTATAAAATTGAAAAATCAGGGAAAGAACCGTTTGCTGTTGTTTGGGAAGAACTGATGGGATGGTTTCTTGTGCCGAGATTGGGTGAAAAACTGTCTTGGGGAATGTATGATATGCCGCAGCGCAAGCTATCCGAATATGATGAAATGGAGGTTATCGGAAAAGCCGAGGTACACGGAATTGAAGGTGTGGAGATCACAGTAAAGACAATCAATCCTATGGATTGCAATTCAAATGGCGGTCAGGATGAAGTGTTACGACGCTTTATTGCACAGCTGACAGATACAAATTGCCGTTATCTTGCGGAAAGTCATAAATGCGATGGTGTTAATCATTTTTATACGTTTCTTGACGGTGACAATTTTCTCGGCAATTGGGGATTTGGAGAAAATAATTGCGGTAAAGAAACGCACATTGCACCAAAAGGTGATATTATTCGCAACGGAAACATTATTGAGAGCAAAGAGAAAACATTCCTGCTGGATGTTGTGGGCAGATATACTGTCACAATTGGTGGCAAAGCATATGATACCGTTTGCGTAATGGACATCGAAACCTATAATAATGGTGTGGTAAGTGAACAATATTTGGATAAAAACGGACGCACAATTCTTTGGCGCAGATTTAACCGTGATGATTGGGCATTTGACCGATATAATCAAAAATGGAGCGAGAAGCTGCCCAACAATGAGCGTTTAACAATTAACGGTGGAATTTACGTCCATTGGTATGAGTGTATAACGGATTATATTATGGCTTCAGTTCATGCTTTCGATTACAGGTAAAAGATTTCACAGTATCAATATTATCGGCAGGTTAATTGTAAAATGAAATTGAACACATAAAAATGTCCACAGTGAATGGGATATCTGTTAGAATAAAGTTACCAC
>CAKXIK010000017.1 GCA_934875675.1 uncultured bacterium | reverse complement strand
GTGGTGAACTCATTATACCATATCTCGCGGGAGGCTTCCTCTCTTTTTGGGTCACATCATTTTAACACATACAACGGGATTATTATTAAGCATTATAATGAAAAAGAACGCCGGTACAGCAGATCTGAACTGCACCGGCGTTCTTTTTTCTCATGTTTGTAGAAACCTCGTATCAACCGTTATCAATCGTTGTTTCCAACTTCAAAGTTGACAGAAGTGTCGCCTTTGGGATCTTTACCGAACTCATAATCCTTGCCAGGCAGAATGGCGTTAAGCACAATACCAACCAGCGCAGCAACTGCGATACCGGAAAGGCTTGCAAAACCAATGGAAAGGGAGTCGCCTGCACCGTACTTGATGCCAATTGCAAGAACCAGAATCAGGGCAGCAATAATAACGTTGCGGGATTTGGTGAAATCGACCTGATTTTCTACCACATTGCGCACACCAACTGCAGAAATCATACCGTAAAGCACCAAAGAAACACCGCCGATGGTTGCAACCGGCATGCAGTTAATCAGCGCAACAAACTTTGGGCAGAAGGAAAACAGAATTGCGATATAAGCTGCAATGCGGATAACGCGGGGATCATAGACCTTCGTCAGATTCAGCACACCGGTGTTCTCTCCATAAGTGGTATTTGCCGGAGCGCCAAACAAAGAAGCCAGAATCGTTGCACTGCCATCTCCCATCAAGGTGCGATGCAATCCGGGTTGTTCCAGATAATTTTCACCAACGGTAGAGGAGATTGCGCAAATATCTCCGATATGCTCAACCATGGTAGCCAATGCAATCGGCATAATCGTGATAACCGAGCTAATCAGCAGTCCACTGTTGAAGCCATCGCCAAAGATGGAGAGACCGGTGTCACTCCACTGGAATGGCAAGCCAACCCAAGCTGCATCGTTCAGCGCCTGAATCTTTGCAGGGTCAAGCAGCTGCGCTGCGCCGGTTGCATGCAGAACTGCAGCTATCGCATAGGAACCGATTACACCCAGCAGAATCGGAACAATTTTAATCATACCCTTGCCCCAGATGTTGCAGACAATGATAATTGCAATGGCAAGCAGCGCAATCCACCAATTTGCAGAGGAATTTGTGATGGCGGATCCGGAAAGCGTCAATCCAATCGCAATAATAATCGGGCCCGTAACAATCGGCGGGAAAAATTTCATGACGCGCTTCACACCGAAAAGCTTGAACAAAGCTGCCAGAACAAAATACAGAAGACCGGCAGCTGCAACACCCATGCAGGCATACGGCAAGGATTGCTGCTCGGTAAGCCCATATTGAGCACCCATCGTTTTTACTGTGGCATAACCACCGAGAAACGCAAACGAAGAACCAAGGAACGCCGGAACCTTTCCTTTGGCAAAAACGTGAAACAGCAGCGTACCCAACCCTGCAAACAGCAGCGTTGCCGACATGCTGAGCCCCGTCAGCACCGGAACCAGAATGGTTGCGCCAAACATTGCAAACATGTGTTGTACGCCTAACAGCATCATTTTGGGAATGCCGAGCTTGCGTGCGTCACGAATGCCTTCCGTTGGAATAGTCAGATTGTTTTTCATTCGAATCCTTCCTTTTCTTCTTCAGAATATCAGGTCTATGAATATGCAAAATGCATGATCGACAAAGTATATTGTGCAGCTATTTTTCCTCGCTGTATATATCCACTCCGGTTTTTTCATCAAATCCAGGCAAACAGACGCGAACGATTTCATTGCGGGCGGTAGGAACGTTTTTGCCAATATAATCGCCCCGAATCGGCAATTCCCTGTGACCACGATCCACTAAGACTGCAAGCTGAATACACGCCGCGCGCCCATGTCTCATTAAGGCATCCATTGCGGCACGAATGGTTCTGCCGGTGCAGATGACGTCATCAACCAGCACGACAGTTTTCCCTTCCACTGAGAAATCCATTTTTGTTGCGTCCGGTTTATCTGCCGTGCGCCCATCATCACGATATCTGACAATATCAAGCCCGCCAACAAAAATCTGCATTTTTGAAAAACTGCGCATGTTTTTGGCAATCTGCTCTGCCAGCGGCACTCCACGGCGACAGATTCCGATCAGGCAAAGCTCTTTACAATTGCTGTTTCGTTCCTCAATCTCATGAGCAATGCGCATCAGCGCCCGAAAAACAGCAGCTTCATCCATAATTTGCGCCTTCAGTTGCAAGTAATCACCCCATACACAAGCAAAAATGCGGCCCCGCCGGAAAATCGGCAGAACCGCACAAATAAACGCGCAAACGCACGCAGTGATGCACTTTGGTTCCTCTTGCCGACCTCTCTGGATCGCCTTAAAGATTCTTGTGGTATCATAGCACGCTTTTTGCAATTTGTAAAGAGAAAATGAACAAATTCGTCGAAATATTTTTTAAAGCATCTGCAAACCGCTTGCTTCTGCCTGACGAAGGATTTCCTCCGGCCAAACAGAGGACTGCACTTCACCGATATGTGCCTTGCGCAGGAAGAACATGCAGATTCTTGACTGACCGATACCGCCGCCGATGGTATTCGGCAGTTCTCCGTTGAGCAGCGCTTTTTGGAACGGCAGTTCCGCACGATCTTCACAGCCGCTGATCGTCAGCTGCCGGCGAAGGCTTTCCTGATTGACACGAATCCCCATGGAAGAAATTTCAAACCCAATCCCCAACAACGGGTTATTGACAATAATATCTCCGTTCAGATTCCAATCGTCGTAGTCCGGTGCACGGCCGTCATGCTTTTGACCGGATTTGAGTGCTCCACCAATCTGCATCAGGAACACTGCGCCCTTTTCCTGTGCAATCAGATTTTCACGCTCTTTTGGTGTTTTCTCAGGATAACGGTCTTCCAGCTCCTGGGTTGTTACAAATGAAATTTCTTCCGGAAGAATGCGGCCCAAGTACGGATAAAGCCCGGCAAGATATTCTTCTGTTGCACGCAGAGCCGCATAAACATGACGCACTACGTCCTGAAGCGTTTCCACAGTACGTTCACCGTCGCCGAGAATTTTTTCCCAGTCCCACTGATCCACATAAAGCGAATGAATATTGTCTGTATCTTCATCACGCCGAATTGCGCTCATATCCGTGTAAAGTCCCTCTCCAGGTGCAAAGCCATAGCGTTTGAGTGCCATTCGCTTCCATTTTGCCAGTGAATGAACTACTTCCACTTCTGCATCATTTTGTTCCCGAATTCCAAAGCGAACAGGGCGCTCTACTCCATTAAGATTATCATTAAGTCCTGTTTCCGGACGAACAAAAAGCGGAGCCGATACACGTGTTAAATTTAATTGACGGGCAAGCTCACGCTCAAAAAAATCCTTTGTCTGTTTAATTGCGACCTCTGTCTCCCGGATTGACTGCTGACTTTTGTAGCCTGCAGGAATCATCAACTGCGCCACTGCAATTCCCTCTTCCTTTGTTGCTTTAATTCAATAAAATTTATTGTATCATGAAACGATTAAAAGCGCAACAAATCTTTTCCTGCTTTTTTTATTTTATCCGATTCTGCTTGATCTTTTTATATTTTACCTTGACCTTTTGATATACCCCATGTACAATAAATAAATAGTTACTTTCTTTTGATTTCAAAGAATCCAAAAAATTGAAAAAAGGTGTGACGAATATGCTGATAACAGGTGTTGCCTCCGTTTCGTTCCGTGATAATTCGCCGGAAGAAATTATTCGCGCTTCCAAGGAGGCCGGTTTGCAGGGAATTGAATGGGGCGGTGATATTCATGTGCCCGCCGGCGATGTTTTACGCGCCCGTCAGGTTCGAAAAATGACCGAAGAAGCCGGTCTAATCGTAACTTCCTACGGCACTTATTACCATTTGGGTGAAGCTGCAAACCCAACCGCTGCATTTGGCGATGTGCTGCAATGTGCAGAAGCTCTTGGTGTGACCATTGTACGTATCTGGGGCGGGAAAAAAGGATCTGCTCAACTGAGTGATGCAGAATTTTCTTCTTTGGTTAAGGAAGCACAGCTTTTATGTGATCTGGCCGCCGAAAAAGGAATCACCGTCTCGCTGGAATGTCACAACAATACCATTACGGATGAATATCACGCTGCACTGCGTTTTCTTGAGGCTGTTGATCGACGCAATATGACCACCTATTGGCAGCCGAATCAGAACTTCGACGAAGCTTATAATTTGGATTCAATCACTGCTTTGGCAAAATACATCACCAATCTGCATGTCTTTCAAATCAGAAGCGAACCTGACGGTTCCATTACCAGTTTCCCGCTTGAGGACGGCACAGAAGTTTGGCACAAATATCTGTCGCTTGCACAGCAAGTTGCATCGCCTCATTCCGCATTGATCGAGTTTGTTTATGATGACAAATTGGAAACTCTTGCCCCCACTGCCGCCACACTCACCCGCTGGGTTAAGAATTTCTGATTATTTCACTGTTTGAATATGTACTGGCTGGATACACACCATCAAAAGCGGGGCTGCTCCGATTGTTCGGAACAGCCCCGCTTTTTTATGATTTAATTGTCATGCGATTGGGTCGTTTCAGAAGAGATTATTCTTCATCTTCCTTTTTGCGCTTGCCAAACCAGATTGCAGCAGCTGCTGCAGCAGCAAACACACCCAGTGCGCCTCCTGCCACTGCCACACCGCCGGTCAGCGGAATGTCATTATCGGGAATGCTTTCTTCCGGCTCGCTGGACGGACCAACCAGCGGCGGGTTGCTCTCAACGATTTCTTCTTCATAGATATTGGTGAAGTTGAAACCATCCTGTTCGGTGGTGTAGCCTTCCACCGGTACTTCTGCAACTGTATACTGATATTCGTGGCCGTCAGTCAAATCATAGCGATCGAGTTCATTGAATGCATACGTCCAACCGGTCGTGGTGTTCATAATCGTGCGGGCAATCTCTTTACCGTCGCAGTTAAGAATAATGGTGACTTCCGGCAATGTCTCATCTTCCGGCACATCTTCCCATATCTTTGTACCGCTGACAGAAATCTTCTGCTGCGCAATGGTATTTGTAAAATTATTGCCGTCTTGTGCGGAGGTATATCCCTCTACATTTTCTTCTTCCACCGTGTACGCAAACCGGTGACCGTCCTTGAGAACATCCAGATCATAGACCGGGAGTTCGGTAAACTGATAGGTGGTCTCTCCGTCATGCAGTTCAACACTCTGATACACTGCACCGTCACGAAGCAAGTTGATTGTGATAGTCGGATTTGCAGAGGTGCCCGGATTAATCCAGGTTTTTGTACCGGAAATTTCGGTATAATCCTGATCAATGGTATTGATGAAGTTGTTGCCATCCTGTGCGGAGGTGTATCCTTCTACTGCCGACTCTTCAACCGTATAGACATAACGGTGACCGTCGTTTTTGGCTGCATCTTCATCATCCAAGGCATAAACCGGCAGTTCGGAGAAGCTGTAATCGGTTTCACCGTTTTTCAGCTCTGTTGTTTTGTAAACCGCACCGTCGCGTTTAAGGGTAATGGTAAGAGTTGCATGCTCCGTATCTTCCGGATCAATCCAAGTCTTGGTGCCGGAAATTTCGGTATAATCCTGATCAATGGTATTAATGAAGTTGTTGCCATCCTGTGCGGAGGTGTAGCCTTCTACTGTGGATTCTTTTACGGTATAAACATAAATATGACCGTCATTCTTTGCTTCGTCTTCAGAATCTAATGCATAAACCGGCAGATTTGTGAAGCTGTAATCAGTTTTTCCGTTTTCGAGATCTACGGTCTGATAAACGGCATTGTCACGATACAGCGTAATTGTGATTGTCGGATGAACGGTATCTTTCGGATCAATCCAGGTCTTCTTGCCGGTCACTGCGGTTGTGTCTTGAGAAACGGTGTTGGTTACTGCGAAACCGTCTGCTGCCGTGCCGCTGATTACAGCATCATCAAAGTCAGCCAGCTGTGTTTCTTCTTCCACTGTATAGGTGTACTTCGCACCGGTCTCTAAATCGTACACATCCAGATTGGAGAAGGTGTGTTGCCATGCAGCGGTCTCTGTACCATTCAGTGTTACACTGTCTGCAATCTGACCATTTTTGAGCAGATTGATCTTGACTGTGCTCTGCATATTTGCGGGCGCAACCCAAACCTTGGTGACAGAGACATCCGTCTTGGACTGCTCAACCGTGTTAATGAAGTTGTTGCCATTCTGCTCAGAGGTATAACCCTCCACATCTGCTTCTTTAACCGTATAGGAATACTCGTGACCATCTGCAGCGTAAACCTCCAGCTGATCGAACGTATATCCTGCAGCAGTCTTGGAAACAGCCGTGCTCTTGAAGAATGCATTGTCACGATACAGCTCAATTGTGATGGTCTCCGGGCGGGTGTTGTATGCGTTACCGTTATCAATCCATGTTTTGCTTCCGGAAACGGATGTTACTTTCTGCGTAACACGGTTGGTAATTACAAAACCTTCGGCTGCACTTCCGGTAATTTCCGGTGCATTGAAGTTTGCCAGCTTTGTGGCTTCTTCCACCGTGTAAACATATTTTGTGCCGGTTGCATCGTAAACATCCAGATTTGCAAATGTGTACTGCCATGCAGCGGTTTCATTGCTATCAACGGTTCCGTCAAGCGTAACATTGGCAATAACCGTTCCGTTTTGCTTAAGGTTGATGGTAACTGCAGCTTTCAAAGCATCCGGCGCAATCCAGGTCTTGCTGACCGCAACCGATGTTTTCTGCTGGGCAATGGTATTGGTAAAGTTGAATCCGCTCTGGTCTGCTGCGGAGGTGTAGCCCTTAACAGCTTCTTCTTTTACGGTATACGTGTATGGCTGACGATTTGCGTCGTAGCGATCCAGATCCGTAAAGCTGTAGCCGTTTGCCGTTTTGGAAACCTGCTGGGAATCAAACGGTGAACCATTGCGGTAGAGGTTAAACGTGATGGTTTCCGGGCGGGTATTATAGGTGTTATTGTTGTCTACCCACGTTTTGGTTCCGGAGATTGTAATCTTTTCCTGATCCAAGGTATTGGTAACGACAAAGCCATCGGTCATGTTTCCGGTGATGGTCGGGGCACCATTGTTATTATAACCGTTAATTGCTGTTTCGCTGACGGTATAGTTAATTTTTGCTCCGGTGGTGAGATCATACACATCCAGATTGGTGAACGTGTGCTGCCACGGGGTTGCCTCTGTTCCGTTGAGCGTAACGCTCTGAAGCGATGTGCTGCCGTTGTTGAGGCTGATGGTCACCGCAGGTTTCTGTGTTCCTTCCGGAATCACCCATGCCTTGCTGACGGATACGGAGGTTTTCTGCTGTTTGATCGTATTGGTTACGGTAAACTGATTACCCGCATTTCCGTCCTGTGCGGTGTAAAGACTGCTGGTGTTGACTTCCTTCACGGTATAGGTGATCACCGCACCGTTGGAATCAAACTTATCCAAACCTGTAAAGCTGTAGTTCCAGCTGTCTGCAGCAGTGGTAGTGGTTGTATTGCCTGTTGCACTGCCATTGGCATAGAGTGAAAGAGTAACGGAAGCCGGACGGGTATTTTCGGCATTTCCATTGTCAACCCAAGCCTTTGAGCCGGAAACCGTGATTTTTTCCTGCTTAATAGTATTAATGACCTGGTAATGATTCTCTTGATTGCCGATCGTTGCAGTATAGTCACTGTCGGTATTCTTTTCCTGCACGGTGTAAGTGATCGGGAAACGGGCGGCATCATACTGGTCGAGTCCTGTAAAGCTGTATGCCCATTGTTTTGCAGAATTTGTTACGATTGTTTTGCCGGTGGATACGCCATTTGCAAAGAGCTCCAGCGTCACGGAATCCGGGCGCGTATTCAGTGCATTATTGCCATCCACCCAAACCTTGCTGCCGGAAACAGAAATCTTTTTCTGCTCCAGTGTGTTGGTGAGGTTGTTTCCGTTTACCGTGTTTTCATAGCCCTGCGGCACGATTTCCTGCACCGTGTAGACATAGTCTTTGCCGGTTTCCAGGTTGATCTGATCAAGATCGGTAAAGGAATATGCCCACTTGTTGGCGGCGGTCACGGTCTGTCTAGCTGCTTCTTTACCATCGCGGTTCAGGATTACGGTAATGCTTTCCGGGCGTCCCTTTCCATTGCCGTCAACCCATGTTTTGGTTCCGCTTACAGACGTCTTTTTCTGCAGCAGTTTGTTGGTGATCGTCAATGCACCGGAAACATTCTGGACCGACACTTCGCCGAAGGAAACAACAACCGTATAAGAAGAAGCCGTCGTTTTGTCATACCCATTGGCAGCGGTGGTCTCGGTCAGTGTATAGGTGCCGCTCGGCAAATTTGTGAAAGTCACGGAGCCGTTGATGTTGGAGGTTGCCGTGCGCGTCACTTGGTTATCATTGCGAACCATGGTGAAAACGGCGCCGCCCAAACCAAGGTTGTTGTTGTGATACGCAACCTTATTAAAGCTGAAAGTACCAAACATTCCTTTTACGGTCGGCACTTTAAATGCCAGCTCATTTTCGCCATAAGTGAATGAGGTATATTTATTGGTAGGATAGTACTGATCGGGAACAAGATTGGAGGTATCCAATGCAATGCGATAAGTTACCGTATACGTGTAAGTGGTCACGCCACTGCTATTGGTATTGGTGGAGGCATGCTCCGCATTCAGTGTCCATTCCAGTGTATTGGTCTGGCTATTGAACTGTGCATCCTGAGCACTGTTTCCGGTAAAATCAGTTCCGGTCTGGAATACGATTTTTTCCGCCATCGGGTCGGAAACGGTTGCGCCGGAAGCATTGATTCCGCTGATGGTGGAAGAAGCAATGCTGGAAAATGCCTTGTTAAGATCGTTCGTATTATTTGCACTAAAAGCATACGTTGCATCTTCGGTTGCCGTGGATGCAATCTCATTTTTCAGATAATCGCCAACGGTCACCGTAGTACCTTGATAAGATTTTCCGCTATAATCTGGGCACCAGTGATCACGACTCCAATGCTCATCTTTCGTTTTTCCGCAATTCACGCAAGGGTCTGTTTCATACAGTGCGTCTTTGCTCACACCATAGCAAATGGTATAGAGCTTACTGCCAAGCGTTTTGACTTGCGTTGCCATTGCTTTTGCTTCGTTACGCTCGGCCTCAGTGGTGTTGCCTCCGTCCCCTCCGGTACCACCTGTACCAAAAGTTCCTGCATATTCGGTACTCGCAGTCTCATTCTTAACATGGTAAGTCGGTTGTCCGTCTGTCAACAAAACCGTGTACTTGGAAAGTGCGCTGATGTTAACAGTTTTCTTGCCGCCCACCGGTGCTGCTTTCATATTCAACCGGTTGCGTGCAAGCATCAGGCCTGCTTCCAGGTTTGTGCCGCCGCCCGCTTCCAGAGAGTCGATTGCATCTTCTACGCTCTTTTTGCCAGCTGAAGTTGTAATATCGGTCCAATCACTGACCTTGGAGGCTGTTGACGCAAATTGAATCACCGAGACATAGATTTTTCCGGTATTGCTGCTGTCCTTGACCAATGCAGCAACAAAAGCTTTTGCTCCGGCAATCGTTGCATTCATTCTGGATTGCGCAGTGGTCACATCGTTATCGTTGTCATATTTTGAGTAATATTTGCAAGTTGATGCGTGATACCATTCCTGACCGCACTCCGCACAATATGCCATTGATCCGGAGGTATCAATCACGATTGCAACTGCTGCATCATGAGAGGTGACGCTCTGTTGTGTTTTTACTTGCAGGGTAATGTCAAACAGATTCTCAATAACCTTCCCGTTTTCTACGACGGGCGCAATGTTTTTCTGGAGTTCAACGCCATCGCTGCCGGTTACCGTCGAGGTAGTGGTTCCATTGGTCTGGGTTCCCGCTACGTTGTCTTTCCCAACGGTCACATACTTGCCAATCTGTTCGCTGCCGTTAGGCGTTGCCTGGGCTGTCAGCACAAGTGAACCAGCCAGCATACAAACAGAAAGCACACATGACATTACTTTTTTTAATACCGTCTTCATCATGTTGTTTCCCCTTTCAAATTGGTCTACTGCAATCATAAGGCATCTTTTATGCCTTTTACAACCATAGTATAATACGCCGTGGTCATATTACGGTAACAAAAAAAATTAATTTGAAAATTTTAGCTTTATTTTTTACTAATAATTTTTTCGCTTAACTCATAATAATCTTAATCAAAAAAGCATCCCTCAAATCACGCAGTCAACTTTGATGTATGCGTTTTTTCACGGACTTGACTGTTACTTTATGAGAATTTTCTATGAGCACCGCTCAGTACCGGAATTACAGCAAATCTCCGTATCCGCTGCAATTTTATTTCCATAGTATTCCTGCAATCAGCGATTTTATTCCAAAAAAACTGCTTTTGTTTTCCATTATTTTTTGTTTGAACTTCTCACGGCAATCATGCAGCACACACAATAGCAACACATATCTTCCCTATAATGGATTCATCGAATTAGTTGCACACTATGTTGTCCACATTATTCCGGAAAATTTGGATGCGATGTTAAATTAGAATCCGTGTAAGCGTGAAAGGACGGAACCAAGATGGGAATAAAAAATCTTTCATTTGCAGTTTTTTTGTTAGCAGCGTTTTTGCTGATATCTCCTATACTGACCGGCTGCGGGCAAGAAAGTACCGTTGAACCTTCTTCATCCGGTGCTTCTGTGGGAGAAACCATCGCCGGAAAAATAACGGTTGTGGACAGCGGATCTATCACTCTGGCTTTGGGGATCATTCAAACTTCCAGCGGAACCACAAGCGACTCAACACCTTCTGCTGTACCTGACGACGCTTCCGACTGCATAACCTTTCAAGAAAATGGGAATAGCCAGACGGTCTCTGTAACAGATTTTACCGCCATCACCATTAAGGACTCAGAATCTGTGCTGTCATCTGATGAATTAGCCGTTGGAGATGTGGTGGAAGTCATATTGGATTCCACCGGAACCAATTCCCTTTCCATTGTTATTTACTCTGCTGAAGGTGATGAAAGTACCGGCAAAATTGCCTTAGATGGTGTAAAGGCAATTCACGGAGCTTCTGCGACCCTGAATAATGCAAATTATTCTTCAACTCAATCCAATCAGAATGTCATTCTGGTAACCGCAAGCGGCTCCCTGGTTCTCAGCGATTCTTCTGTTACAAAATCAGGGGACACCACAAGCGAAGATGAGAGCAATTTTTATGGACTAAACGCTGCCGTAACAGCCGCCGATAGCAGCACATTAACCATCAACAGCAGCAATATTACAACCAATGCGGAAGGCTCAAACGCTGTTTTTTCCACCGGAGAAAACACCGTAATTCGCATTGCAGATCTTGTCATCAACACGCTGGGCAATTCTTCCCGTGGACTTGATGCAACGTATGGCGGCACCATTATCGCACAAAATGTCACTATCACAACGTCAGGCGTTCATTGCGCAGCACTGGCAACCGATCGCGGCGGTGGAACCATCAGCGTTACCAGCGGCACACTGAACACCTCCGGAGACGATTCCCCATGCCTTTATTCCACCGGAACCATTAACGCATCTCATGTTACCGGAAACGCCGATGACTCTCCATGCATGGTTATTGAGGGCAAAAACTCCATTACATTGGAAAACAGCACCCTGAACGGCGCTGGCAAAAACGGTGTCATGCTTTATCAAAGCACTTCGGAGGACGCAGAAGAAGGCACCAGCGTTCTCACGGTAACAGACAGCACGCTTGGGACAAAATCCTCCGGCGCCATGTTTTATGTGACCAATACCGACGCAGCGGTTCAACTCACCAATAGCAGACTGAATTTCCCGTCCGGCGTTCTAATTGAAGCGGCAGGCAACGATACAAATAATTGGGGAACACCGGGTTCCAACGGCGGTAATCTGACGATGACCGCAAAAACACAATCTCTGACAGGCAATGTAATTTGTGATTCTATCAGCAGTGTTGTGCTTTCTTTGCAAAACAGCACTTTTTCGGGTGCCATAGACAGCAAAAATCAAGGCAGTGTTTCCCTTTCGCTGGACGAGAAATCTACTTGGGCGGTAACCGCTGATTCCTTTTTGAGTTCCCTGGCGAATGCCGATCAGACATTATCAAATATTCAGTCCAATGGTTTCACCATTTATTATGACAGCGCTAATTCCGCAAACAACTGGCTTAGCGGACAAACGTATTCTCTCACCGGCGGTGGTTTCTTGAAACCATTGCAATAAGCGCACAAAAAAAAGAGGCTGTTTCCTGCTTTACACAGGAAACAGCCTCTTTTGCGAGAGAAATTTACTTCACAAAAAACATGACAATGTTCGTAAAAATTACGACAGCGGCAAATAAGATTGCAGCAACCTTTGTCCACTTGGCCAGGAACGCATCAATGGAACGCGACTTGCCTTTGTCAAAAAAGCTGTCAGCACCGCCGGAAATCACGCCTACATTAGCCTCGTGACCTTCCTGCAGAATAACAACAAAAATGATAACGACCGAAAGAAGCAGCAGAACGATGCCACAAATAATCTGAAGAACGGACATAACTTTGGACACCTCCAGTCACGATATTCTAATAAATACTAAATTATATTACCATACGGGACGTGCTTTTGCAATCTTTTTTGCAAAAAAAAATCAATTTAAAGTGCACATATTGAAAAAAAGTAAATTTCCAGGAAAGACTATGATTTGATTGTTTACAAATACGTTACAAAGCCGAAAAAAAATCAACATGGATTACGGAAAGAAATATAGTACAATAATGAACATTCTAAATTTAGAATATCTGCAGCTATGTTAATTGAAATGAAAGGAAAAGGGTTCCCTTGAGTTATGCCGAATGGATAGATGCCGGAGAGAAATTCACAGAAGCTTATCAAACATTTTGCCTGCCTGTGTGCAAAAAATATCATCTCAAACAGAGTGCACTGGACATAATTCTGTTCCTTGCCAATCATCCCTTACACAACACCGCGAGGGATATTTCCCGTATTCGAGGAATTAAAAGCGGAACCGTATCGGTGACACTGGAAAATTTAATTCAAATCGGATATCTGGTACGGGAAAATGATGTGCAGGACAGACGAATTCAGCGGCTGAAACTGACTGCACAGGCGGCTCCTTTGGTGCTGGAAGGGCAACAGCAGCAGCAACTGTTTCGGGAAGCTATTGCAAAAAATTTAACGCCGGAGGACCTTCAAACCTTTGCCCGCATTACTCGGCAATTGATTGAAAACGCGGAGCAACTGAATCATCCAAACGGATCCTTCTGATCTTTTTGATGTTTCCCGATAAATGAAAGGAACAATTGCAATGATTAAGATTTTAAAAAATATGAATCGAAAAGACTGCTGGCTTGCTTTGGTTTGCATTATTTTGATTCTGGGTCAGATTTATTTTGACCTTGCCCTACCCGATTACATGAGCAACTTGACAGTTTTGATTAAGACACCGGGAAGTGAGATTTCCCAGGTGTGGGAAACCGGGCTTTCCATGTTGGGGTGTGCTTTGGCAAGCATGGCACTCTGCGTGGTGTGCGGATTCTTTACTGCGCGCATTGCCGCCGGTTTCAGCTACACCATCCGCGAAAATATTTTTCATAAAGTTGCCGATTTTGGTCAGCAGGAAATGCTGGAGTTTTCTGTTCCCAGCCTGATTACACGCACCACCAATGATGTGACGCAGATTCAGATGCTGATCGCCATGGGATTGCAGATTCTTGTAAAAGCACCCGTGATGGCTGTGTGGGCAATTATCAAAATTGTGGGAAAAAGCTGGCAGCTTTCTGTCATCACCGCTGGATTTGTGGTTGCACTGCTGGGATTAATGATTATATTACTTGCGGTTATGATGCCGCGGTTTAAGCGTGTGCAGAAACAAGTGGATACCATTAACCGGATTGCACGTGAAAATCTGACCGGCGTCAGCGTTGTTCATGCGTTTAATGCCGAAAAATACCAAAACGCGAAATTCGCCGAAGCAAATAACGCACTAACTAAAACACAGCTCTTCAACCAACGGGCATTTTCTATCCTCCCTCCCTCCCTCAATCTTGCAATGAACGGACTTGCCTTGGCAATTTACTGGGTAGGCGCACTTTTAATCAACAATATTGCCCTGACAGATCCAGCCGCAAGGCTAACCATGTTCAGCGATGTGGTTGTGTTCAGCACCTACGCCACCTATGTGATTATGTCTCTGATGATGATCGTGATGATTTTCATGTTTCTTCCCGCTGCTCAGGTTTCTGCCGGACGCATCAATGAAGTGTTGAAGACCGGCAACTCTATTGTAGAAGGCAGCGCACAAAACGGCAATGAAACCGGCACAGTGGAATTCCGCAATGTATCCTTTCATTATCCTTCCTCGGAAAACAATGTTCTGCATGATATAAATTTTAAAGTCAAACGCGGAGAAACCATTGCATTTATCGGCGCGACCGGAAGCGGCAAGACAACTCTGGTCAGCCTTGCCGCCCGGTTTTATGACGCAACACAAGGCGAAGTTCTGGTTGATGGCGTTAATGTGAAGGAGTATTCCTTTGATGCACTTTACAATAAACTGGGGTATGTGACACAGAAAGCAGTCCTGTTTGCGGGAAGTGTGCGTGACAATGTTAATTTCGGCGAAAGCAATATGCAGGACTCTGCGGAGAACACCTGGAATGCATTGGAACTTGCGCAGGCCTCGGAGTTTGTTTCCAAAATGCCCGGCAAGATAGATGCCGAAATTGCACAGGGCGGCACCAACGTTTCGGGCGGACAAAAACAACGGCTCTCCATTGCACGCGCTCTTGCCCGTAATCCGGAGATCCTGATTTTTGACGACTCTTTCTCAGCACTGGACTATAAAACGGATGCGGTTTTGCGTGCAGGGCTTGCCAAAAAATTAAGCAGCACCACCTGCATGATTGTTGCACAACGGATTGGCACCATCCGCCATGCGGACAAGATTGTAGTGCTGGATCACGGCAGTGCAGTTGGGATCGGCACACACGAGGAATTGCTCAAGAATTGCAGCGTATACCGTGAAATTGCGATGTCACAGCTTTCCCCGGATGAACTGGACGCATAAAATAAGATTTTGTACCGCTTTTGTTAACCGGAACCGTTACAAGGTTTTCAGCTTGGTGGAAAGGGATTTATAATATGAATCAAACAATCAAAAAAAAGACGGATGGGTTTCAGAATGTTTCCGGCAAGTTGATGCATCACGCCGGAGGCATGATCGCCCCAGCGGTTGTGGCGCTGATTCTTGCAGTTGTTGCTGCAATTCTCGTCATCATCGGCCCAAATCAGCTGGCAAAAATTACAGATTATATGTCGGAAGGGCTTTATGGCTCCATTAATCTGGACGCCATTGCAAAAGTCGGCATTTTCCTGATTGCAATTTATTTGATCAGCGCTCTGTGCGTTTACGTGGAGCACTACATTATGGTCACGGTAACGCTGAGGCTCTCCAATCAGCTGCGAAGCAAAATTTCGCAAAAAATTAACCGCGTGCCGCTTGGCCTTTTTCACACACATTCACACGGCGACATTCTTAGCCGGATGACAAACGACGTGCAGACACTGGCGCAGACACTCTCCAATAGTCTCCCTTCCATCGTCAGTGCCGTGGCGCAGTTTGTGGGCTGCCTTGTTATGATGTTTATCACCGAATGGCGCATGACCCTTGCCGCCATTGCCGCAACTGCAATCGGCATTTTGCTGATGCTGCTGATTATGTCACGTTCGCAAAAGTATTTTCTTGCGCAGCAGACAACGCTCGGCACACTAAACGGATATATTGAAGAAATGTACTCCGGCCATGATGTTGTACGCATTTCCCGCGCGGGGAAAAAGGCCAAAGAATCCTTTGGAACCATGAATCGTGCCGTTTACGATGCCAACTGGAAATCGCAGTTTCTTTCGGGAATTATGCAGCCGTTGATGACCTTTGTAGGAAACCTTGGTTACGTTGCGGTCTGCGTGCTGGGTGCTGCCCTGGCGCTCAACGGTCAGATCAAATTCAGTGTGATCATTGCATTTATTATGTATGTCCGCCTGTTCACCTCTCCTCTGAGCACTCTGGCACAGGGCATGACAAACATGCAGTCTGCCGTGGCTTCGGGTTCCCGTGTGTTCAGCTTTCTGGAGGAAGAAGAAATGCCTGACGAAAGCCACAAGGCTCCCGCCCCCAGCGATGTGCGCGGCATGGTGGAATTTGAACATGTACAATTCAGCTATCCTGACAAACCCGATAAGATCATCATTAAGGACTTTTCCGCCAAGGTGATGCCTGGGCAGAAGGTTGCCATTGTCGGCCCCACCGGCGCAGGAAAAACGACGATGGTCAACCTACTGATGCGCTTTTTTGACATTAACAGCGGCAGAATTCTCATCGACGGCACTCCGATTGATGAGATGAAGCGTGAAACCGTCCACGGTTTATTCGGAATGGTTTTACAGGATACCTGGATGTTTGAAGGGACTGTTCGGGAAAACCTGGTTTACAACAAGAAGAACATTTCGGACGAGGCATTGGAAAAGGCTTGCCGTGCCTGCGGAATTTATGACTTTGTACAATCGCTCCCGCATGGCTTTGATACGGTGCTAAGCGAGAACACATCCATTTCTGCTGGTCAAAAGCAGCTTTTCACCATCGCACGCGCTATGATTCACGACAGTCCGATGCTGATTCTGGACGAAGCAACCAGTTCTGTAGATACACGCACGGAACTGATTACACAGCAGGCAATGGATCAACTGACCGCACAGCGTACCAGCTTTGTGATTGCGCACCGTCTTTCCACCATCAAAAATGCCGATCTCATTCTCGTCCTTAAGGATGGCGACATTATTGAACAGGGAACGCATGAACAGCTTTTGGAGCAAGGCGGATTTTACTCTGATTTGTACCGCTCCCAATTTGAAAAGGCATCCTGATTTACACGATACCGAAACAAAAGAAGGCAGTATCTCTACCCATGCGGGAAAGAGGTGCTGCCTTCTTGACTTTGCCATGTATTCCTGATTTTATCTGCCGTTTAATCCGCTTCCGCCATTCGGTAGCCTACGCCCATTTCTGTGAAGATAAACTGCGGTTCTGCAGGATTTTTTTCAATTTTGCGTCGAATATTTGCCATATTGACACGCAGGATCTGATTATCCTCTCCTGCGTGCGGTCCCCAGATGGAGTGAATCAGAAAATCATATGTCAGGACGCGTCCTGCCTGTGCTGCTAACAATGCCACAATCTTATATTCGTTCTGCGTCAAATGAACATCCACACCGTTGAGCAACGTCTGACGGCGATCAAAGTTCACCGTTAAATCACCGCAAACATATTTACCGCTCTGCGTTCCGCCTGCCTCGGTGCCGTTTGCCTGCATTCTGCGCAAAGCAGTGCGCACCCTGGCAAGCAATTCTCCGGTTCCGAATGGCTTTGTAATATAATCATCTGCACCCAGATCCAGTGCTTCCACCTTATCCCTCTCATGTGTGCGTGCAGAAACAACAATGATCGGCATCTGCGACCAACTGCGCACGGTTTTGATAATTTGCTGTCCGTCAAAATCCGGCAGTCCCAGATCTAAAAGCAACAGATCCGGGCAGCGGGATGTCACCATCATCATCGTTTCAGCTCCACTTTCTGCGCGAATTACCTGATAATTGTTAGCGGTTAGAATGGTGGTAATAAAGCTTGCAATATTATTTTCATCCTCCGCAAGCAAAATTGTAAAGGGGCTGCTCATGTTATCATCTTGCCTTTCTGCCAAGCTGCAAATCCCATGCAGCTTATCGTGATTCAAACTGGCGATTATCCATTCGCCCAGACTTATGCTTTATTCAATCGCATTCATTGGAAGAGTAAAACAAACGGACGCTCCTCCCGCTTTCCGGTTAGCGGCAAAAATTTCACCGCTATGCGCCCGAACAATGCTGCGGCAGACGGACAGTCCGATTCCCATATTCCGTTTGCAGTCCGCTCTCTTTTGTGCGTCCATGGCAGAGCCCTCGAACAAATCGGACAAATGAGCAGGCTCAATTCCGCACCCGTCGTCACACACTTCAAATAATGCGTTTTCCTTCTGTGAAACCACATTCAGCCAAATGGCAGTCGCCCCTTCAGCATGCAGTGCTGCGTTTTCCAAAAGATTAATCAACACCTGCTCAATCAGCAGTGCATCCATCGGCACCATCAGCAGTTCTTTCGGCACCGAAACCGCAACGTGCCATTTGGGGAAACGTTTGTTGAATTTTTGTACCGATTCCGCCACAACCTCTTCGGCGGGAACCTCGGTTTTAATCAGGCTGGCACCGGTTTGCGAATCAAACCGCGTAACCGTGAGAAGATTTTCCACCATTCCGATCAACCATTGCGAATCCTCGGTAATATCATCGATCAATTCCAGCTTTCTTTCATCCGGCAACTTGAAGTAGTTTTCTGCAATTGCAGAGCTTGCCCCCAAAATAGAAGTGAGTGGTGTGCGCAAATCATGAGAAACTGCCCGCAATAAATTGCTGCGCATTTTTTCCCGATCCACTTCCAGCTGCATTGCACTTTGTGTTTTAATCTGTGTGGTCATCATACTGGTGGCGATTGCAACCACCAGCATGCAAAGAACGGTCATCGGATAACCGGTCAAAGTAAAATTAAAATTGTAATACGGGTAAGTAAACAGGAAATTTACCAGGATAACCGCTACAAATGATGCTGCTACTCCGTAAAAATAACCTGCTGTAAATCTTGCAACTAAAAAGACACACAGGATAAATACAACCGAAATATCTGCCGGGCCATCCTCAAAGGCTTTGAGCAAAAGACAGACAGCGGTTGTTGCTGCAAGGATAAGACCAGTCAGAATCGTATCCCGCCAGGAAAACAAAAAAAGCTTTTTGAGTGATTTGATGTGTTGCGTGCCATGTCATCTCCTTCAGATCCAGTGCAGTGTTTGTACCCTGCACAATGCAGCGACTGTATTTTATCACATTGTACGAAAAAAGTACAGCAAAATACCAAGCGTAAAAAGTCCCTCCTTGCAAAAATTTTTCTTGACAATTAAGTCTATTAGTTATAGACTTAATTTAGGTCGATAGATTATAGACTGAAAGGATGATTTAAAATGAACGACACCAAACTGGGTGCTGTGGATGCCCGTTTTGCCGATATTGTTTGGAACCATGAACCGCTTTCTTCCGGCGAGCTTGTGAAACGATGCGAACTGGAACTGAACTGGAAAAAGTCCACTACCTATACGGTTTTGAAAAAATTTTGTGAACGGGGAATTTTTCAAAATAA
The DNA here is from genome assembly GCA_934875675.1 of uncultured bacterium. Taxonomy (GTDB): domain Bacteria; phylum Bacillota; class Clostridia; order Oscillospirales; family Acutalibacteraceae; genus CAKXIK01. The sequence continues at coordinate 30,015 of CAKXIK010000017.1, read as the reverse complement.
CGGAGGAACGGTTTCTTCCTTGATTTCCCGCAGTGAGCTTTACGGTATGCAAAGCGAAAAATTTGTAGACGAAGTGTTTAACGGCTCCTTACCCGCTTTCATTGCCGCTTTTACACAGCGAAAATCGCTTTCTGCCAAAGAAATTGCAGAAATTCAAAAGATGATTGATTCCGCCGGAAAACGACCTGACTGAGCCGGCTTTTGCTTCATGCGCTCCCTTCTCGCAAGCAAAATTCAATGAGAATCCTGCGTTTTGGTGAAAGGAATGATTTTATTATGGAAGCCGCATTTCTGAAGGTGCTGAACATGAGTATCACCGCGGGTTGGTTGATCCTTGCGGTTGTACTTCTCCGCATGATTTTTAAAAAAGCGCCGAAAACGGTTCTATGCATTTTGTGGGCACTGGTCGCCATTCGTTTGGCGTGTCCGTTTTCCTTTGAGAGCATCCTCAGCTTGATCCCGAGCGCGGAAACGGTCAGCCCCAATATCGTCTATTCACCCACCCCTTCAATCAGCAGCGGAATTCCTGCCCTGAATCGTCTGGTAAATCCGGTAATCGGCGATTCGCTTGCACCAACAAACCCTACAGCAAGCGTGAATCCTCTGCAGATTTACACCTTCCTTGCCGCGATTTTATGGCTGACCGGAGCGGCAGTATTGCTGCTCTATGGTTTGATTCGTTATCTGCGGCTGCGCCATCGGATACGGGCAACTATCCCGTTTGGTGCGCGGGCACTTCTTTGCGATGCGGTTCCCTCTCCCTTTATTCTGGGCATTGTAAAACCGCGCATTTATTTGCCGTCTGCCATGGATAATGAAACGCGCAGCTATGTCATCTGCCATGAGGAGGCCCATCTGAGGCGGGGAGATCATCTGTGGAAGCCTCTTGGTTTTGTGCTTCTTGCCGTGCATTGGTTCAACCCGCTCTGCTGGCTTGCATATGTTCTGCTTTGCAAGGATATTGAGCTTGCATGCGATGAACGCGTAATCAAAAAGCTGGATATGACACAGAAAAAAGCATACTCAGAGGCACTGCTCGCCTGTAGCGTCAATCGTCGGGCGATCACTGCTTGTCCCCTCGCTTTTGGCGAAGTCAGCGTAAAGGAACGCGTGAAAAGAGTGCTCAATTACAAAAAACCGACACTTTGGGTCATTGCTGCGGCAGTCATTGCCTGCGCGGCAACAGCTGTCTGTCTGCTGACGAATCCGGTATCTGCCAAAACTCCGCTGAAAATGAGCGGCGTAAACACCGGAACCGACAAACAAGGCGTGACCATTCATTTGAAGAATGCGGATTTTTCTGGCGACAATCCGTTTTTGGAAATTGAATGGAGAAATGAAAACTCCTCCACCCTCTCCTCCGGAACACCCTTTGCGATTTACCGCATCACAGATTCCGGAAAAATCAGCTGCGACACGCTCAAAGACCGCGTCTTTAATGGCTTGGCATACCTGATTGACTCAAACGCAACCTACAAATATTCCCTGTCCGGCTTCGATTTTTCACAATGCGGTACCTATCGCTTTGAAACAAAATTTTCCAGCGATAACAGTCCCGGAAAAGAATACACCGCTTATATGGAGTTTATCATCAACGATCAAAATGCCATTACCAGCATTGCGTATTCAGGAGAAAGCATTGTGTTTGAATGCGGCATTTTTTCTTCCATCATTTACACTGATGATTTCATCCCCTCTTACTTCATCACGGACGACATGTACTTTTGCACAAGTGAACAGCCGGAGGGTTCTTTTTTAAGCAGCATGCGTTCCATCGGCAAACTGCAGGAATTGACGCTCGAGAGCCAAAATTTTGACCGCCTTCTTTCCTCCACTGCTTGGGATGACGGCTATTTTGCGGAATCACTGCGCCGCGAAAATCAAGCAGCATGGAAAACTTCGGATGCTCAAAAAGGTGAATTTTATTATTTTCTCCAGCAAAAAAACGGAGAAATCTATCTTGCGCTCGGATATGAAAATCAAGGCAATGACATCAGCCCCATCATCCGGTGGATTTTTAAAATGAAACCCACCGAAAGTTGGAGTCTGGAACCGGGGACAATCCGGAATTGGAGCACTACTACGGTCGGCGGGGCGGAACAGACGGGAGAAACCTTCACGACCGCATCCCCAGCCGCCGAGTCTTTTTCCTCCGATTCTTACCGGGTATATGCTTATTCCGGTTCTCCGGAATCGATTCAGCCAACCCTTTCGTTACGGGAATCGGATCGATCGTTTCAATTTTCCTATTCGATGTTCAGCAGCTATTTTGCTGCCGGAACCTATATGCTGCAAGATTCTGAGCTGACGTGCCGTACCCGCGACGGGCAAAAAGTTTATCGGTTCCGTCTTGACGAAGAATCCGGTTCGTTTGTTTTTGATGCCGCCAATTCCTCCGCATTACCCGGCTACCGCTATCGCGGCACGGACAGAAACACGGAAGTGCCCGTACCGAACGGCGCAATTTTTTCTCCGGTGAGCTGACTGCGCCAACTCCACGAAGCGTTGGTTGCATTTCACCTTTGGTACGTTTATACTGATTTCTGTTGAAACAAACACCGCGCCATGTATTTTGAAAGGAAGGTTACGAATGGACTGCAAAAAATTCGGAACGCTGATTGCCGCCTTGCGCAGGGAAAAAGGAATGACACAAAAACAGCTCGCCGATGCAATGCATTTGAGCGACCGCACCATTTCAAAGTGGGAACGCGGCGCCGGGTTTCCTGACATCACACTGCTGCAGGCGCTTTCTGCACAGCTCAATGTCAATTTGGAAAAAATGCTGACAGGCGATTTGAACGCCAATGAAACAGACGGAGGAAATATGAAACGAATTAAATTTTACGTTTGCCCCAACTGCGGTAATGTGCTGACCTCCAGCACGGAAGCTGAGATTTTCTGCTGTGGCAGAAAGCTTTTGCCACTCGTACCTAAACCCGCAGACGAGGCGCACCAGCTGACGACCCAAATCGTGGAGGACGACTTTTATATCACATTCCCGCACGAAATGACAAAGGAACACTACCTGCGTTTTGTGGCATATGTGGGGTATGACAGGATGCTGCTGGTGCGGCTTTACCCCGAACAAAGCGGAGAAGTGCGTTTTCCGCAAATGCATGGCGGGAAATTATTTTGCTGCTGCAGCCGCGACGGATTATGGATGCAATGATTCCAGCGGAATCCCGATTGTGATGCCGATGATCATCTCAATGCTTAAAAAGATCCATCGCCTCGGATTGTGTTTCTTTCCACAATATGCTATATTATGATATAATTTTAATTGCATATTAAAAAGAGGCATCAAATTATGTGGATTGTTTATGCGTTCGGCTCGGCGGTTTTTGCTGGAATTACATCTATTTTAGCAAAATGCGGGATTAAAAAAACAAATTCCAATGTTGCCACCGCGATTCGCACCATCGTGGTGACGATTTTTTCCTGGATGATGGTATTCATTGTTGGTTCGCAAGACACATTGGGGCAAATTGAACCACGCACACTGCTGTTTTTGATTCTTTCCGGGTTGGCAACCGGTGCTTCTTGGCTTTGCTACTTCAAGGCCTTGCAGCTTGGGGATATCAATAAGGTTGTCCCGATTGATAAATCCAGTACGGTGCTGACCATTCTTTTGGCGATGATCTTTTTGGGAGAAGACATCACCTGGCTCAAAGCGGTTGCGATTGCCGCCATTGCCGCAGGTACTTTTTTGATGATTCAGAAAAAGCAGTCAGAGCCCAAGGGTGCCAAAAGCCGCATGTGGCTGATTTATGCGCTGCTTTCTGCCGGGTTCGCCAGCCTGACTGCCATCCTCGGCAAAATCGGCATCAGCGGCATTGAATCCAATCTGGGCACTGCAATTCGCACCTGTGTAGTGCTTGTGATGGCGTGGCTTGTCGTATTTGCCACCGGGCAGCAGAAATCCGTGCGCAATGTACCGAAAAGAGAGCTCGGATTTATCTTGCTTTCCGGGATTGCCACCGGTGCTTCATGGCTTTGCTATTACAAGGCTCTGCACGAAGGGCTTGCCAGCGTGGTGGTACCGATTGATAAACTCAGCATTCTGATTACAATTGCGTTTTCGGCAATTGTCTTTAAGGAAAAACTCAGCCTCAAAGCAACCATTGGCCTGTCGCTGATCGTTGCCGGAACCCTTGCTATGATTATTTAAAAAAGATCGCAGTACAGAATGGATTTCTCCAAATCTGTATTGCGATCTTTTTTCACGATCTTCCGCGCAGCCAATATTCCCGGCAGTCGCTTGTTCTGTCCATAAATCCGTACTCAATCAGATAGCGGCGCAGCGTTGCAAAATCAGGATAAATTTCTTTCAAGATGCTGTTAACCTCTGTCTCCGAATAGTTTCGGTCTCGAACAAATTCCTCTGCGATCCTGGTTAGGGTAACAAGTTTCTTTTTTTCTTTGGAGGAAAACACCTTTAATCGCAGCGGCACCTGGCTGGAAAATACCGATTTCAAAATTTTGTCGCGTTCCTCCTTCGTTACTGCATATCGGTCATCTATCATTTTTGCACATTCCGGCACGGGAACAAACGCCTCCTCTTGCTTAAATTTTTCACCAAGCGCCATTCCTGCAATGGCGAGATAAAGCTTGGCCTGCTTTGCTTTTTCACGGAAAATAAATTTTTGATGCCGCACTGTGGAGGGTGATATTTCGAGCTGAGACGCAATCTCCGCATCACTTTTCCCCGCCGCCATCAGTTCCAGCAAACTGCGTTGGTTTTCGGTAAGCGTATTGTATTTACTTTCACTATGCACCATTTTCTCAAAACGATTGGCGTGCTCTGCGTACAGGTGAAGTTTTACGGCATGTTCCGCATCAAAAAAACGCCCATGAAACGTAAAAATTTCCCCCTGTGCAAACGTCTTCCCGCAGCAAACACAGCAAAAAGAATCCTTCTCTGGCAAAAAACGAATGCCATCCGTAAGTTCCTGAACCGAAATCTGTTCCAGATCAATTTCCACTTTCGTCACCTCGATTGTCTGATTTTAAATTTATTATAATATAGTTTATCATATTTGTAAACATATTATTTTTTAGTTTATTATTTTAATTATTCGTTATTTGTTCTATGGTGTTATAAAAACATAATATAAAAAATATGGTGCAGAATAATACAGATTCCGTTTCCAAACGAAACCCATATGATTCTGCACCGCAAAATGACGTATTTTATTTACCAAAAGCGCTTTTTCTTAAACCAGCGCATACAAATGGATGCAATGAAAATGCAGAGCAAAATTACGGCAGGATAGCCATATTTCCAGCTTAACTCCGGCATATTGCTAAAATTCATTCCGTACCATCCCACAATCAGTGACAATGGCAAAAACACAGTGGTTACAATGGTCAGAATTTTCATGATTTTATTCTGCCGAATCGATATTTGTGCCTGATACACTTCGCAAATCTGCATGGAATAATCATTGAGCATCTTTATTTCGTTCCAAAGACGGCAAATCCGCTGACTGAGACTGCGCAGTGATGTGAGTTCCCGTTTAGAAAACAAGTGCAGACTGTTTTCCTGCATCAGACTGCAAAGCTCCTCCAGCTGCATATAATAATGAGAGAGTGCAAGAATTTCTTTTCTCAGTGCCATCATCTTATGATCGAAATTATCCAGGGTACCGCTGAGAACGGAAGTTTCCAGCTTGGAATTGCGATCCTCCAGACTTTCAATACGGGATAAATCATCTCCAATCAACGCCTGCAACACCGTGCAGAGCATCCCGCTGGATGACCCTGCCTCATGTAAATGCAATTTAGGCAGAAATTTTTTCAAAAAATCTCCTTGCTCTGCAAAAAGCAATTCGTCTGACCGGAGCAAAAATGAAAAACAGATTTTTTCTTTGTTGATACCGCCCGGGATGCAGATGGTGCCGCTGAGCTGATCTTCCTCCTCCTCCACTTTGCAGAAACGAATGCGCTGTGGTTGAGCAAGTCCCGGAATTGATTGTGCTTCCTGAGAGTCAAAGATTGCGCACCAATCTCCGCTTTGTGGTTTTTCCTGCTGCGAAGTCAATAGATCGCCGATCAAATATCCCATCATTTTCTCCAGCACCTCTTGTTGCAGTTTTTAATACTTGCAGTGCATATGCAAGAAAAAAGACGCCCGCTTTCGCGAACGCCTTAATAAATTGGAGCGGATGACGAGGCTCGAACTCGCTACCTCCACCTTGGCAAGGTGGCGCTCTACCAGATGAGCTACATCCGCATTTGAGATGCACCGTTTAGTGCTTGCATATTATACAGCATAGCTTATCTGTTTGTCAAGGTTTTTTTTGAATTTTTTTGTATTTGTAACGTCCAAGAGCAAATTATAAAAATTGAACCGCTGTACCATATAAAAAGCGCCTTTGATTTTGTTTGCCTTAAAATAAAAGCACTTCTCTATCCAAAATTTTCAACCCAATTGGGTGAATGTCTTTCACATATCTCCAAAAAACAGCCCCGCACAGTGATTGTCCTTTTATTTCAGAGCAAAGTGTGATAAAATAAGAAATGGAGGTGCTTTCACAATGGAATATGATGCTTTTTCGGCCGGCGTGGAGCCCGGCGGACTTCGAAACCAGAGCGAAATCCGGCTTCTTCTCTGCTATCTGCTTAAAAGCGTAGATCTTCCGCTGAGCCGCAGCATGATTCTTTCCGTAATTCAGGACAGCGGACTTGCAAATTATTTTGAAGCCGCTGCCGCATTGGAGGAACTTTGCGAATCCGGAAGTCTTGTTGTGGCAGAGAATAGCGATGATCCCACCTATTGCATTGCACAGCAAGGCGCGATGGTTGCAGAAACACTTTCCGAGCGTTTGCCGGTTTCGGTGCGGGAAAAATCTGTTTCCGCTGCACTTTCGCTGCTTTCCCGCACAAAACGCGAACAAGAGAACAAAGTCGTTTTTCGCAAACTGAAAAACGGTCTATTGGTACAATGCCACATTTCCGACGGCGATTCCGATATGATGTCCATCGACCTGCGGGTACCGGATCTGCTGCAGGCCGAACTCGTCAAAAAACGTTTTCAAAGCGATCCTTCCGCTTTTTATACCGCAGTTCTCGCCTTGCTTACGGGAGATTCCTACTTGTTGGGGGAATTGCAAAAAGAACTGAACCGCGGCGGAAGTTCGATTTCAAAACCGTCCGATTTGTGATATATGATGTAAAATTTTCTGTTTGAAACAGGTTTTGCAAAACAAAGAAAGGTATGATCTGAAACACTCATGGATGAATTAACAGCAATTGAAAATTTAATGATGTATCTGGATGTGTCAGGACGCCCCGTTGCACCAAGTGATGCTGCACGGGTTTCCGGCATTTCTGACCCGGAGGTTTTTTCTGATCTGGTACAAAAGCTGGAGGATCAGGGAAAAATCGTACTCACCAAACAGGGAAACCTGCTCTCTGCCAAAAAGGCAGGGATGTTTGTCTGCCGGCTGATGTCCTATTGCGAGCATTTTGCCTTTGCCCGCCCGGACGATGGCAGCGAGGATATTTTTATTGATGCCTCCCGTCTCAATGATGCACTGGCAGGCGACACGATTCTGGTGGGAAACATCCGGCAAAAGGTAAAGGGTCCCTCCGGCGAGGTACTGCGTATTCTGGACGCAGGCGAGCACAAAATGACCGGTCGGATTCAACGTTCCGCCCAGCGCAGAGGCTTTGAGATCAAGGCGGATTCCTCCTACCGCTTTCCCATTCCGATCCGCCCGCGCAAGGGGCAGGATTTACAGGAGGGCGACAAAGCCTTCGTAGAGCTTTCTCTTTGGCGCGGAAATCTGCAGGCAGACGTACTCAAGGTATACGGCGAGGCTGCCAGTGCCCGCGTCTGTGCAGATTCCATTCTGGATGGACACGACATTCCCACAGTTTTCCCCGATGCGGTCCTGCGCGAAGCAGAAGAGATTGGCAATCGTGAACTGACGGAAGCAGAATTGAAAAACCGGCTTGACCTGCGTGATCAACCGATTTTCACCATTGACAGCGCCAGTGCAAAAGATTTGGACGATGCCGTCTCCGCACGCAAAACCGCTTCCGGCTGGGAACTGGGTGTTCACATTGCCGACGTTTCGCATTATGTGCGTTCCGGCTCTCCGGTAGATGCGGAAGCTCGCCGCAGGGGTACCTCCGTTTATTTTGCCGACCGCGTGGTTCCCATGCTGCCGGAGGTCATCTCCAACGGCGTTTGCTCGCTGAATGCAGGAACCGATAAGCTTGCTTTTTCCGCCTTGATTAAAATCAGCGAAACCGGCGAGATTACCGACTATCAGTTTGCCAAAACAGTGATTGATTCCAAGGTTCGCGGCGTATACGATGAGGTCAATCAGATTTTTGCCAAGACCGCAGATGATTCGCTGCAAAATAAATACGCTCCTGTCATGGAAGGTCTTTTTGCCGCCCGCGAGCTTGCGAATGTTCTGCGCGCCCGTGCCGCTTCCAATGGAACGATGGAATTGGAAACACGTGAGCCATGCTTTGTACTCAACGAAGAAGGTGTCTGTGTGGAAATGTACGCCCGAGAAAGCGGTGAGGCCGAACAGATGATTGAGCAGCTGATGATTGCTGCAAATCAGGCTGCGGCAAAGCTTGCACAAAAGGCAAAGCTTCCATTTGTCTACCGGGTGCATGAGGAACCATCACCCGATCGTTTGGAATCCCTGCGCGAGCTGATCGGTTTGATCGGACTGGACGGTCACGCGCTGCTGCCCGGCGTGACACCGAAGGATCTTTCCGCTGTGCTGGAACGCGCAAAAAAGACAAAATATGCACGTATTGTTTCACATCAGATGCTGCGCACGATGGCAAAAGCGCGTTATGATACAAAACCGCTTGGTCATTACGGTCTTGCACTCAAGGACTACTGCCACTTCACTTCCCCGATTCGCCGTTATCCGGACACTTCCATCCACCGCATTCTTTCCGGTTTGTGTGAGGGAATGAGCAGTGAAGAACTCCGGAGACGTTACGAAACATTTGCCGCTGAATCTGCCACGCAATCCTCACAGTGCGAGATTCGGGCAATGTCGGCCGAACGCGATGCAGAGGACTGCTATGCTGCCGAATATCTCAGTCAGCATATTAACGAGGAATTTTCCGGTACCGTCAGCGGTGTCACCGAATGGGGTATTTATGTGGAGCTTGATTGCTCTGCAGAAGGCTTTGTCCGCGCTGATACACTGCCTGCCGGTTTCCAGTTCAATGGCAAGCTTGCGTTTACCCGCCGGAGTTCTGGCACCAGCCTGACAATCGGCGATCCGATGCGAGTGCGTGTGATCCGTGCAGATGTTTCTGCCGGTCAAGTGGATTTTCTTCCTCTGGACTGCAAATAAATCTGGTTCTCTCTGCCACTGTGCAGGGAGAATATTTTTTGCAAAAAATCCCCGATGTCCGGGTTGTATCATACTGAAAAAGTATTTTACAACGGACATCGGGGATTTTTCTAAGCTTATTTCAATGATAAAATGCTCTGTTGTCCAATCAGCAGTACGGTGCAATCCGGCTGGCGGAAACCGTGCGTCCAAACCAGTTTGCATAATCAATCATGCCGGGTTTACCTTCATAATCCAGGCGCTGCTCCTCCAGCTCCTCCAAACGCTCCATTTTGCCGTCGAGGTACATTTTAATTTCGGTGATGGCGCTGTCGATTCTGGCAATCAGCGAACCATAGCGCATATCCATAATATCCCATCCGAGCGATTTATACAGCTTGAACCAGTTTTCCATATGGCACACGCGCAAAGCCTCCATGCGCTTTTTCAGCTCCGGCAGTTCCTCTGTTGCAAGGCGGTTCAGCTCCTGTCTGTCATCTGCTTTGTATGCCTTTGTAATACGCAGACCCATCTCGCTCTTCTTGGCGAGCGTATTTGCCACATGATAGTTCATGCGGAACATATCATTATAATCTCCGTTGCGGTCACAGGCAGGCTTGAGCTGTTCTGCCAGTGCTGCATAATGTGCATTCAGGGGCAGACCGTCGATGTTTTTATCGCATAAGCCGGTCAGCACATCCTGCCACATCAGGAATTTGGACGGATTGTAGGATGTCATAGCAATGTCATCCACCCCGGGAGTGTTATCGAGCCCTTCCAGTGCGAGGAAATCATCGTAGTTTGCACCGGTGATAAATTGAAAACGCTGCTTGAGCTTCTCATAATCGATGGTTTCGCTGTATCCATGTTCGCCATAGAGCGCAAGACCCAGCACATTGGTGTTATAAAGACATTCGGTACCGTTATCACCCCAGATGGTGACAAAAACTTCTTTGATACCTTCGCGTTTGCACACATTGAGTGCCGCCTCGGTACCCTTAAAGGTGCGATCCCAGTGCGGACCATAGCCAATCCACGTCCAGATTCCGCCGGCAAAAATCGGCTCGCTGAACTTACGGTGACGGGCAATTGAGGTTTCATAGGAAGGCTCGTCATTATGATAATAATCCCAGTAGCAAAGCTGGACATCCTTCGGGCAACAATCCACAACCTCCTGCGGAATATCGGTATCACTGTAATAACCCAATCCGCTGAAGAACATGTCACTCCACATCATCGGCTGCAGACCGAGTTCACGAACAATTCCTAGCACACGTTCCAGATGCATTTTCATGATTTCCTGAGGCTTGACAAAACCGTGCTTGTCAAGGAATGCGCCGCGGCCAAGGTTATACGCTTCGTCCATACCAATATGTACTCGCTTACTGCGGAACGGACGGGTTGCCTCAACCAGCAGATCACGGATAAATGCATATGTTTTTTCGTCATCCACCAGCAGGCAAACATCATTTTCGCGGATATCATCATACACACGCCATTTGAGCACATCCACCAGGTGAGCCAGTGTTTGAATGCAGGGGATCATTTCAATTCCGAACATATCGGCATAATCGTCACATTCACGGATATCGGCTTCCGTATAACGGGCACGCATATAACCAAAATACGGCTGCGGCTTCACATCAAAGCTGTCCTCACAATAGAGCATGAACATGTTCAGCCCCATCTGTGCCATCTGGCGCAGTGTTTTTTTGATTTCGGAAACTTTGATGACTGCATTGCCCTGAGAAACATCGAACATCGGGCCGTTCAGCGTAAACTGCGGCTTTTCATCGATGCAGAACTCTGTTTCGCCCTGCGTCAAATGTTGCACCAACAAACTAAACGCGCGAAAGAAATGATACTTTTTGTCATACACGATGGCGGCCTCGCCGTTTTTCACACAGACAGACAGATTAGCTCCATCCTTTTGCGTTACAGAAACCTTGGTTCCTTCTTCGCAAAGCTCAACCTTCAAGTCTCCGCAAAGCTCGCGGATACCTGCTTGCAATTCTTTTGGTTCCCCAACAAAATTTAATTTCATTTGTCAGAATCATTCCTTTCAGTCTTTCCATTAATTAATGCAGCCATTGCATTTATATTAAAGGAAATTCACCAAAAAAGCAATATATTCAGCGCAAAGTGATGAAAAAAGCATATAAAATCTAATATTTTTCCATGTTGTCGCACACTATCGCTGCTCGGATTCCCATTCTTTTATAAATTCGGAACGAAACGCAAGCAATTGTGTTACAATTTGCGGAAGACGTTCCTCGGTCATTCGGGAAACCGGTGCCGAAATGCTGACTGCATGACTGCATCTGCCGGAAAAGTCCGGCAACGCTACGGCAATACAGCGCACTCCAAGCTCGTTCTCTTCATTATCCATTGCATAACCTTGCTGCCGCACCGTTTCCAACTCGGCACAAAAATCCTCCCAACGAACCAGTGTATGCGGTGTCAGCGGACGCACATTGCTGCGGTTCCATACTTCCCGCACCTCCCGCTGCGAATGCCCCGCCAACAACGTTTTCCCCACTGCAGTGCAATACAGGGGCTGCGCCATGCCGACGCGCGAAACCATTCGGATGGAATTGACCGTTGGTTCCACCTTATCAATATATACAATATGGTCATCCTCACGCTGCACAAGATGAACGGTTTCGCCTGTCTGTGCGGCAAGCCGCTCCAGATAGGGACGCACCAGAGAACGCATATCGCTTTGCTCCAAAAGCTTTCCTGCGATACCGAGCAATTTATAAGTCAGACGATATTTCCCGTTTTCCTCCTGCCGAACATACCCCAATGCTGCCAATGTGTTAAGCTGCCGGAAGACCGTTGCTTTGTTTAGCTGCGCGGCAGTGCTCAGCTCTGTTACTCCCATTGTCCCTTGCTGCGCCAGTGTTTCCAGCAAAGCAAACAGCCGCTGTGCCGCGCGCATTGTCGTGTTCTCTTCCATATTAGCCCATGCCTTTCATCAAATTGCAATGTTGAACCTGACCCTGCTCATCCTAAGCTATTTGGTCTTGCAGCAAAACCAGTTTGCGCAAGATAATGTTTATGATTCTCGGTCATTGTAGCACGAATTGCGGAAAGTGGCAAGAAAGACTTGACATCACCGCAAATTTTGTTACAATATAAGTGTTGTTTCACGTTTTAAAACATCGTTTCATTGGGTGAAACTTTTGATCGAATTTAATTTTAAAAAATAAAATATGCTTTATGAGAGGAACGGGATTATTATGCAGGAAGTTCTTAAGCAAATTGAAGCCATCGGTATTGTTCCTGTGGTCAAGATTGACCGCGCGGAGGATGCGGTTCCGCTGGCACAGGCACTTTGTGACGGAGGTTTGCCCTGCGCGGAAGTCACCTTCCGTACTGCTGCTGCTGCCGATGCCATCAAAGCCATGACCGATGCATTCCCCAATATGCTCGTTGGTGCCGGCACGGTGCTGACCACCGAGCAGGCCGATGCCGCAATGGCTGCCGGCGCAAAATTCCTTGTGAGTCCCGGGCTGAATCCGGCAGTTGTGAAGTACTGCGTGGAAAAGGGCTACCCCATGACACCCGGTTGCGCAAACCCCAGCGACATTGAGCAGGCTTTGGCACTTGGTCTGGACGTTGTTAAATTCTTCCCGGCAGAAGCTGCGGGAGGTCTTGCAATGATCAAAGCCATGAGCGCACCGTACGGATCGCTCAAATTCATGCCCACCGGCGGAATTAATGCTGCTAATCTGAATACATATCTCGATTTTCCGAAGATTCTTGCCTGCGGAGGCAGCTGGATGGTCAACGCCGACATGATTAATGCCGGTGATTTTGAGGGCATCCGTGCATTGACCCGTCAGGCGGTGGAACAGATGCTCGGCTTCACCATTGCACACATCGGTATCAACTGTAATGGTGCAGACGATGCACGCGCGGTTTCCGGCAGCTTTGCTTCTCTCTTCGGCTTTGAAGCCAAAGAAGGTAACAGCTCCATCTTTGCAGGCACCGGAGTTGAGGTGATGAAGAGCAATGGTCTGGGCGCAAAGGGACATATCGCGGTGCGCACCAACTATCTCAACCGCGCCATCGCTTATCTGGAGCGTCAGGGTGTTCGGTTTAATGCGGATTCCGCAAAGTTTAACGCCAAAGGCAAAATGGTGGCAATTTATCTGGAACAGGAAATCGGCGGATTTGCCGTACATCTGGTTCAGAAATAAAATTACAAAAGGATGGCTATCACAATGAAAAGAGTTGTAACCTTCGGTGAATTAATGGTTCGCCTGCAGCCCTATAATTATGAGCGCTTTGTTCAGGCGGACAGTCTGGAGTTTACGTTTGGCGGCGGCGAGGCAAACGTTGCAGTTTCGCTTGCCAATTACGGATTCGACGCAGCATACGTCACAAAGCTTCCGGCACATGCAATCGGTCAGTGCGCGGTAAATAGTCTGCGCAAATATGGTGTTGACACCAACCTGATTACCCGCGGCGGAAACCGCGTCGGCATCTATTACAATGAAAAGGGCGCTGCACAGCGTGCTAGTGTCTGCATTTATGACCGCGCACATTCTGCCATTGCAGAAGCTACCACAGCGGATTTTGACTGGGATAAAATCTTTGACGGCGCAGATTGGTTCCATTTCACCGGTATCACACCCGCATTGGGGCCGAATGTGGTGGAAATCTGCCGCGAAGCCTGCAAAGCTGCAAAAGCACGCAATGTCAAAATCAGCTGCGACCTGAACTATCGCGGCAAGCTTTGGACGCGTGACGAAGCCCGCGCTGCCATGTCTGATCTTTGCCAGTATGTTGATGTCTGCATTTCCAACGAGGAAGATGCAAAGGATGTTTTCGGCATTGAAGCGGAAAACACCGATATTGACAGCGGCAAGCTGAATACGGAAGGCTACAAGAGCGTTGCCAAGCAGCTCGCTGACCAGTTTGGCTTTGAAAAGGTTGCCATCACTCTGCGCGAAAGCCACAGTGCCTTTGACAACGACTGGAGCGCAATGCTTTTCGACGTTGCTTCCGATGAATACTGCTTCTCCAAAAAATACAGCCTGCACATCATCGACCGCATCGGCGGCGGTGACAGCTTTGGCGGCGGCTTGATTTATGCCCTGCTGAGCGGCAAATCCACACAGGATGCCGTGGAATTTGCAGTTGCAGCAAGCGCTCTCAAGCATTCCATTGAAGGAGACTACAACATGATGACCGTTTCCGAGGTGGAAAAGCTGGCTGGCGGCAATGGCTCCGGTCGTGTGCAGCGTTAATTTTCGTTTACATCTTTCCGCGGTGTGACTCCCGCGGAGTTTCCTCTTGAAACTGTCGGCAGGTTGCGCTGCCGGCAGTTTTTTTTGTGCTGCGTCCGATTGACGCACTCTCGGGTTTGCTTTATAATAATTTCAAATTCGTTTAATATAATATCAAGAAATCAGCCGACACCGGCGCATGTTCTCTTTTTTTCTGATACTATCTTTGAAAGGAGCCGTGGCAGATGAAACTGATTCATCTTTCTGACCTGCATCTTGGCAAACGGGTCAATGAATTTCCAATGATTGATGATCAAAAGTATATTTTATCGCAAATACTCCAAATCGTTGATTCTGAGCGGGCAGATAGCGTTATGATCGCCGGCGATATCTGGGACAAGCCAGTACCGGGTGCGGATAGCGTTGCGCTGTTTGATGATTTTCTGGTGCAGCTGGCAGCGCGTCAGGTTGCTGTTTTCCTGATTCCGGGCAACCATGATTCGCCGGAGCGGGTTGCCTTTGGCGGCAGATTGATGGAACAAAGCAAAATTTTTCCCGCGCGCCCCTATGACGGAACACTCCGTCCCATCACATTGGAGGATGAAAGCGGCGCAATCAATTTTTACCTGCTGCCCTTTCTCAAGCCGATGCACGTGCGGCGATTTTTCCCGCAGGAAACCATCGAGAACACAAACGATGCCGTGCGGATTGCATTGGCGCAGGCAGCACCGGATTTCTCCGCGCGCAATGTGCTGATTGCACACCAATTCGTGACAGGTGCCGCTGCCTGTGAGTCGGAGGAGCTTTCCATCGGCGGGAGCGATAACGTGGATTCTGCCCTGTTTGCGTCGTTTGATTATGTGGCACTCGGTCACATCCACAACCCACAGCACATTTGCCGTCCGGAGGTTCGATACTGCGGCACACCGTTGAAATACTCCTTTTCAGAAGCAAACCATGAAAAATTCGTTACCATCGTCGAATTGCAGCAAAAAGGGACGGTTTCAATCTGCACCATTCCGCTGCATCCCCTGCATGATATGCGGGAAATTCGCGGCACCTATGACGAGGTGACCGCACGCAGTTTTTACGCGCAGTTCGACCGGAGCGACTATCTTCATGTAACCTTGACGGATGAGGAGGATATTCCCGACGCTATGGGCAAGCTGCGTGCAGTTTATCCGAATCTGATGAAGCTGGATTATGATAACCTGCGCACACGCGGCTCGGCAGATTTTTCCCAAAGCGTTCAAACAGAACAAAAAACGCCCGCCGAGTTGCTTGCAGAATTTTATCAATCGCAGAACAATCAGGAAATCAACCCCCAACAAGCGGCTTTTGCGGCTGCATTGATTGAAAAAATCTGGAATAACGAATCGCTGAATGAATCCTGATTGTTTCTTTCAAAACAATAGACAGAATTTTCGGAAAAACCAATTCTCAAATGAAAGGCGGGCAATGGTATGCGTCCGGAACGACTTACGCTTTCTGCCTTTGGTCCTTATGCGGATCAAACGGACATAGACTTCTCTCTTCTCGGCTTTAGCGGGCTTTACCTGATTACAGGAGATACCGGCGCGGGAAAGACCACAATTTTTGACGCGATTGCCTATGCTCTTTACGGCGAAGCAAGCGGAGCAAACCGAAGTGCCGATATGATGCGCAGCAAGTATGCCGCCGCCGAAATACCCACCTTTGTTGAGCTGGTTTTTTCCTGCAACCAAAAAACCTATGTGGCGCGCCGCAGCCCGGAATATGAGCGGCGGGCAAAGCGCGGAGACGGAATGGTCACGCAAAAAGCGGAAGCCTCCCTGACGTATCCTGATGGTCACACCGTTGACCGCACCGCCCGGGAGGTTACCCGCGCGGTTGAGGAGCTTTTGGGGCTGAGCCGTGACCAGTTTGCGCAGATTTCTATGATTGCGCAGGGCGACTTTTTGCGGTTACTGCTTGCGCCCACAGAGGAACGGCAAAAAATTTTTCGTCAAATTTTCCAGACAGACCGGTATGATATTCTGCAAAAGCAGCTGAAAAGCGAAGCATTGCAGCTGGAACGCCTGTGCAGCGGACTGCGGGCGAGCATCCGGCAGGAGCTTGGAGCGGTTGCGTGCCACCCGGATGATTTTGCAGAATCGGCTTCCCTGACCGAAGCAAAGCAAAATCAGCTGCCGATGGCGGATACACTTGCTCTGATTACCACGATTCTGCAAAAAGATGCCGAACGACAGGCAGCTGCAGAGCAAAAGCTTGCCGTACTGGAAAAGCAGCGCGAGCAGACCAATCAGCTACTGGGAAAGGCCGAAGCGCGCCAGAAAACGGAAAACGAGCTAAAGAACGCGCAGGAGCAGCTTGCTCTGCTAATTCCCCGCCAACAACAGCTGAAGCTTGCGTTGGATGCCGAAAAATCAAGGCTGCCTGATCAGGAAAAGTTATCCAATCAGCTTGCACAGATGAATGCGCAGCTTTCGCGCTATGACCAGCTTGATGAATTGACGCGCTCGGTGACTCAGGGCGAAAAAAGTGCATCTGCCTTGGAAACATCGATTCAAAAACAGACTGACGCGCTCAAAAATACAGCAGATCTGCTGACAAAACAAAAGGCAGAACTGGAAGAACTGAAAAATTCCGGAACAGAAGCTGAACAGCTCAAGCAGCAGCAGGCTGACCTGACCCGAAAACAAGCAGAGCTGCAAAAGCTCCGCGATGATTTGCAAAAGCGGACGCAAAAAATTGCGGAATATAAGAATGCAATTGGTGTTTATCAGCGCGCGCGGGATTGCTATGCCGCTGCACAGAAAAAATATGAGCAACTGCAGCGCGCGTTTCTGGATGCGCAGGCTGGGGTCCTCGCCGCCGATTTACAGGACGGGAGTCCCTGCCCTGTTTGTGGCTCTCTGCACCACCCCTGCCCCGCGTCCCTACCGGAGCAGACACCGGACAAGGCTGCCGTAGAAGAAGCCAAGCAAACCGCCGAAGCTCTGCGGCAAGATGCAGAACGAAAAAGCTCCGCTGCAAACAGTCTGCTCGGTGAAGGAAAATCCCTACGGGAGGAAATTGTGCGCAAAGCTTCTCTTTTGACTGAATGGAAAACCGAATCAGCAGAATTGCTGAGTTTTGATGCCCTCACAGAATGGTGCATTGCACAAGAAAATGCCTTGCAGGGCGTGGCAAACGAGCTGCACCTCCGGCAAACGAAGAAGGATGCCGAGCTTGCCCGATATCGTGCGCTTGAGCTGACTATTCCGAAAACGGAGGCCGCCACCCGCACTGCAGAGGAACAAATGCATCGGGATGCCATCGCTCTGACGGGTATCCGAACCCGGCTCACAGCAGAGTGCGCCGAGCAGAAAAAGCTCGCCTCCGAGCTGCCCTATTCCTCCCGACAGGCAGCACAACAGGAAATGGAACACCTTGCGCAGCAGCGCAGCCGCATGGTCACTGCTTTGGAGCAGGCACAGCAACAGCTGAACGAATGCAGCCAACAGTGCAGCACCTTCCAGGGCATGATCACTTCGCTGCAAAATCAGCTGCAGGAAAAAGATACCTGTGACCTTGCACAGCTGCGGGAAGCGCTTGCACGGCTCAATGATGAGAAGCAAACGCTCACAAGGGTTCAGCAGGAATTTGCCCTGCGGATTGCCCGAAACCGCGAAGCCCTGCAAAATATGCAGGAAACCGGCAGCAAGCTGGCAGAGCAGGAAAAGCGGTTTGCCTGGGTGAGCAGCCTTGCGGATACCGCAAACGGCACTCTGAGCGGCAAGGAAAAGATTACGCTGGAAACCTTTATTCAGATGAACTATTTTGAACGCATTCTCAACCGCGCAAACACCCGGTTTATGGTGATGTCGGACGGTCAGTATGAGCTGCGGCGGCGAATCACCGCAGAAAATAACCGCACGAAAAGCGGACTGGAGTTGGATGTTCTCGACCATTACAACGGCTCGCTGCGCAGTGTAAAAACGCTTTCCGGCGGCGAATCCTTTTTGGCTTCGCTCTCGCTTGCGTTAGGGCTTGCCGACGAAATTCAGTCCGCGGCGGGAGGTATCCGTCTGGACACGATGTTTGTGGACGAGGGTTTCGGTTCACTCGACGAGGATACGCTGCGGCAGGCGATGAAGGCACTGCTCAGCCTGACGGAGAGTAACCGCCTTGTGGGAATTATTTCACATGTTTCCGAGCTGAAGGAGCGCATCGAAAAACAAATCGTCGTGACAAAGAAGCGCGAAGGCGGCAGTCAGGCAGAAATTGTCACCGGATAGAACAAAAAATCGCCCCGTCGAAAGCTGTGCATCAACACACGTTTCCGACGGGGCGATTTTTTTATTCATAGATGATACCAATTCCGAATTGGTATTAATCGCGCGCTTTCTTCTGAAAACAATAGGTGACAAAAAAGACAACCGAAGCCAGAATAACAATCATAGGACCCGACGGAATGTTGGCATAATAAGAAACCACCAGCCCCGTCACGCCTGAAAAGAACGAAAACAGCAGCGAATACAAGTGATATTCGCGCATATTAGAGGAAATATTGCGGGAGGAAGCCGCCGGAAGAATCAGCATAGCATTGATAATCAGCAAGCCCACCCACTTGATTGAGATGGTCACAATGACGGCAATCAGCACCGCAAAAATGTTATCAATTAAATTGACCGGAATCCCGCGGGTTCGTGCAAGAGGACGGTTAATGCTGACTGCGTGTAAACGGTTGAAACCAAAGAACCAGAACAGAACCGTGATGCACAGCACACCCAGCAGCCACAGCAGCTCCTGCGGACGGATGCTGAGAATGTCTCCCACGAGCAAATTGGAATATTTGGAAAAATCGCCGCTGCCGGAAAGCACCGCAAGACCAACGGCAACACCAAGAGAGGCAAACACGCTGATAATCGTATCCGGCGAAGAAATTCCGGAATTTTTGATGCGGTTGAGCGCCAGTGCAAATAAAATTGCAAATACCACCATCACCGGCGTGGTATCGGCTGCACCGCAGAGCACGCCGATTGCGATGCCGCAAAGTGCCGAATGACCCAACGCATCCGAAAAAAAAGCCATTCCGTTATTGACAACCATTGTGCCGAGCAGCCCGAAAAGCGGCGCGATCATCAGGATTGCAAGCAGCGCATTCTTCATGAAATCATAGGAAATCCAATCCACCGGAAGAAGCGTTTCCATAATGTGATAAATAACTTCCATGCTTCTGTTCAATCCTTTCCGCCAAGCTGCGCGCTTTGGGATGTCTTCGGGACATCGAATGTAAAATTGCCGAATATGGTGCGGAAAGCATCGCTGGAAAACACCTCCGCCGGTTTGCCATGTGCCCGGACGGTTCCGTCCAGCAAAACCACCTGATCGGCACAGCGGGCAACATAATTCAGATCGTGTGAAACGAGAATAATCGCCATATCGTACTGTTTTTTCAGCTGCTCCACTGTGGCATAAAACAATTGCAGACCGTTTTCATCAATACCGGAAACCGGTTCGTCCAAAATCAACAGATCCGGTGTGGGATAGGTTGCAATGGAAAGCATGACGCGCTGCAGCTCTCCGCCGGAAAGGCTGCCGACCCGATGATCCAGAAGCTCTTCGGCTTGAAAAACGGCAAGCTGACGGCGAATTTGCTCCCGCAGCTTTTTATTTCCGCCCAAAAACACGGGACGCTCCGAAATCAGCGACGCAAACAGGTCAAACACACTGGCAGGCGAATTGCGGTCGATGCCGATTGACTGCGGCACATAACCAATGCGCATATTCTGAATCACGCCATCCTCCCGATTGCGAAACTCCACCGTGCCTGTGTGGGGAATTTCTTTGAGAATCGCCTTGAGCAGCGTGGATTTTCCCGCTCCGTTGCGCCCGATTAACACAGTCAGTTCTCCGCAGTGGCAGTGCAAATTCACATTTTGCAGCAGCGTTTTCCCGCCCGCTGTCACACCGATGTTTTTCACCCGGATGCAGTGCAGTCCGCAGGGTGCATGGTGCGCAGCTGCAGCCGATGGTTTTTGTGATTTTAACATATGCATCACGCTCCCTTTCCCTGCCCGGCAGCCAAATCCTGCATTGCCTGCTCCACTGTTTGCATATTCCGCCGCATCGCGTTCAGATAGGCATCCGGCTCTGCGTTCCCGCTGACACCGGTATCAAGCAAATATACGGTTGCATCGGTTTCTCGTGCAATTGCATCCGCAAGGGCTGTGGAATACTGTTTCTCTGCAAACAGCACCCGGATTCCGGTGGCTTTGATCTGGCCAACAATCTCCGCAATTTCGCCTGCGCTCAGTGCGGTATCTGCCTCCACCGGAATGGTTGCGGCAACCTCCATACCGAACTCATCTGCAAAATATGCAAAAGAATCGTGGAAGAGAATCACACGCATACCTTTTGCTGCGGCAAGCGCTTCGCTCATTTCTGCACGCAAAGATTCCAGCTTTTTGATGTAAGTCTGCGCGTTTTGTTGGAACAAGGCAGCATCCTGCGGGAACTGTGCCGAA
The DNA here is from genome assembly GCA_934875675.1 of uncultured bacterium. Lineage (GTDB taxonomy): Bacteria > Bacillota > Clostridia > Oscillospirales > Acutalibacteraceae > CAKXIK01. Next base: position 8,970 of record CAKXIK010000017.1, on the reverse strand, counting down.
AGCCCCGCACAAAGATTGTTTACCTGCTGCTCATACCGCTGCGGGCTCATCCAGATATGTGCATTTCCATCCTCGTCCTCATCATGCTCATGTTCATGCTCCGTGTGGAGTGATTCCTCCGTATGCAGCAATGAGATGCCTGTACTGCTGTCCACCACTGGGAGCGACGGCAGCGACTGCACCACATCATCCAGAAAGCCTTCCATCCCGGCACCATTGGTGAGGAACAGGGACGCACCCTCCAGTGTAATCATATCCTGCGGACGAAGGGTAAAATCATGCAGGCAGCCCGTCTGAGATTCGGTCAAATTCACCAGCTGCAAATCCTCAACCCCCTCCGTCAGATTCATCGCTGCGATATAGACCGGATAAAACGAAGCCGCCACCTGATTATTTTGCTGGGTTGTGTTTCCGCTCAGCCCGCGAGCAGTGCCGATCAACACCACCGACGCCAACGCCAGCGATACGATTACCACCGCTGTTTTATATTTCATATGGACCACTCTCCCTTTTCATACACACCCAAAAAGGCGGTTCACTATACTGAATTGCACTTTCTAATTGCAAATCGTTTGCATTTAGAAAGTATAAACCCGTTTCTGTCATCTGTCAAGGGGGAATCCGTCGATGGCAGCCTGAACCATAAAACCGGGCAGGATTTATTGCAATCCTGCCCGGTTTTCGAATTCGTATGATAATTATTTCTTTGCGAAGTTTGCATCAAACGCGGCAAGCCATTCCCGAGCAATCAGCGCATGGCCGGCTGCCGTTGGATGAACGCCGTCAATCAGCCAGTCACTGCTCTCAATCCCATTGGTACACGCGTCATCCAGAAGCTTCTGCAGCGGAACAAAAACTGCTCCGTGAGCCTCGGCAACACGTTTTGCGGCAGCTGCACGCAGCGGAACCTCTTTAGAAAAGTAATCCCAACGCGCAGTGGTTGCCGTTCCCTTGAGCACAAACGGCTCTAAAATAATCAGCTTAATCCCCGGAAGCTTTTCCTGTGTTTCATCGAGCAAAAGGTTAAAAACCTTTTCATATTTTTCCGCATCCACACCATTTTGAAAATCAAGTTCATGCCAAACATCATTGACACCAATGAGAATACTCAGCACATCCGGGCATAGATTCAGGCAATCTCTTTTCCAACGTGCATAAAGATCCACAACACGATTGCCGCTGATGCCGCGGTTGATCACTGTATATTCGCCCGGAGAACGCAGGCCAAGCTGACCCGCTAGAAATGTGGGATACCCATTACCGCGGTACTCCTCGCTATCTCCGCTTCGTCCTGCGTCGGTGATGGAATCTCCCTGAAACAAGATCTTTGTTCTTTCTGTGGTTGTCATGATTTAACTCATCCTTTCAAAACCGGCATTTTTGCCGGGGTATCACAATAATAAGGAAAGCTCTGACCAATGCACAATCCGGTCATACCTGCAAACCGGCGTTTGGTTTGCGCCTTCCGTTCGGTAAGCACATTCAAACGGCGCAGTAAACCACACGGGGCGAATGCCCACTGCCGCCGCTCCGGCAACATCCGCCTGAGCATTATCGCCGCAAAACCATACATCTGAAGCGCAGAGATTCGCCTTGCGCAAGGCAAGTTCAAACAAATAGGGACACGGCTTTCGAAACAGATATTCACTGGACGCAAGAATAAATTCAAAATGATTTTCAGGCAGCAAACGATTGATCCGTTCCGCCAAAGCTTCACCCGAAAAGCTGATGTTACTGATTACGCCAGTGCGGATTCCTTTTTTATCCAACAACGCGAGTGTATTTTCTATGCCGGGCATTGGCCGACCGGGTGCAGCGGCGTTCCAGAAAACAATCTCGGTTTCCAGTGGCGTCAGCGAAAACTCAATTCCTAAATATTCGAATAAAAAATGTTCAAAAATACGGTTGTGCGATTCGAGATTAAGAGCCCGTACATGCCCCAGCGAGTCCTGCTGCAGCTTTTGCGCAAAACACTGAATCTGCTTACCATTGAGATGATCCGCATTTTTTACCGCGTACTGCAGCAGCGCATCATTACCCGCCACACCGTCAAATCCGTCTTCGTGAATCAAGGTTTCCCCGTAATCGAACAGGATCATTTTGGGTAATGCCATGGCGAAAATCACGTTCCTCTCGTCAAAAATCAGGTGCTTTCATTCCGCTTTTTCTGAGCAGCTTCATTTGTATCAATTGAATTGCGATACACCACAAACCGACAAAACAAAAATTCTGTCACAAGATTGATCACCATCGTCCCGAACAGCACCAGATAATCGTTCCAGCCTGCCCCGGTAAGTGCATCTCCCCACCAGGTGGAAAGCGGCGTAAAAATGCAGTAGTATCCAAATACTTTTGCCATTGCAGCAGGAACATTAGCTGCCGAACGGAAGGTAAAACGGCGGTTCACCGTAAAATTATAAAGCACGGAAAGAATCAGTGCAATCAGATATGCGGGCCAATATTGAAAACGGCAAACGGAGCTCAACAGTGTAAATGACAGCGTTTGTATCACACCCGCCATACAGGAAAAAAGCAGAAACTGCACTGCCTGCCGCACATCGCGGTTGATTGGTTTTTTCATTGCAAGCACACCTCTCAAAAATTCTGTTCATTCAGTACCTGACAAAAATTAAAGCGATGAAATCGATGGATTTTCCGACTGCCACCCTTTACACAAATCCGCCCAACCCTTTGCCGCGGAATATTCCTCCAGCTGGGCAAGCGAAAGCTCGATTGCGCTGTTGCTGCTGCCGCATGCAGGGAAAATCGTTTCAAACCGGCGCAGCGATTCGTCCAGCCAGACCGATACGCCCTCGTTAACCGCAAACGGACACACACCTCCCACTGCATGACCGATTTTTGCTTCCACCTCTTCGGGAGAAAGCATCTTTGCCTTGCAGCCAAACTTTGCCTTGAATTTTGCATTCTCCACCTTTGCATCTCCCGCCGCAACAATCAGGATACAGCCTTCGGGTGCTGCAAAGGAAAGCGTTTTTGCAATGCGCTCCGGCTCACAGTGCAGTGCTTGTGCCGCCAACTCCACCGTTGCGCTCGATGTTTCAAACTCCTGAATCCGATCCTGCGCATTCCATTGCTTTAAATATTCCCTCACACGTTCAATTGCCATTTCCGTCCATCCCTCTTTCTTCTTTCATGCCGCTGCCGTAATCGGCAACCTGTGGAATTACTCTTGCGGTGTCTCTTGGGATTGCATTTTCTTTTGCTGTGCTTTCAATAGCTGCTTGGCTTTATTTCGTCTGGCATAATAAATTACAAAGATTACAGAGGTAATCGTCCAAGAAATCGGGTAGCTCAGTACAATCATTTTTAGTGCAGGATGATGCGGAACCACTGTAAACAGCCAGACCAGCCGTAAACCGCAGATGCCCACACAGGTCATAATCATCGGAATGAGCGAGTCCCCCATTCCACGCAACGCACTGCAGAAAATCTCAATGCAAACATACGTAATAAAGGTAGGTACCAGGAAATAGAGCAACTCGGTACCGATTTCAATAACCGCAGGATCCTGAATGAAAATATGATACACGTTTTTTCCCAGCAGACAGAGAAGCAGGCTGAGCGTAACCGTTGCAGCCGCTGCCATCGCCAAGCAAACTTTAACACCCCGCTGCACACGCTCATACTTTTGTGCACCGAAATTTTGCCCCACAAAAGTGGTAATCGAGATTCCGAATGCACTGATCATCATCCAGAACAAACCGTCAATTTTTCCGTATGCAGCCCATGCTGCCACAGTATCCGTTCCCAATGCATTGATATTGGTCTGAATAATGACATTGGAGATATTATACATGACCGATTGCAGCCCTGCCGGCAACCCAATTCGGAAGATACTTTGGAGCAGCCCCATGTCCAGCCGGATATTGCGGGGAAACAATCGGTAACATTCCTGTGTGCGCATCAGCACAAAGAGCACCATAATTGCGCTTGCCGTTTGGGAAAGCACCGTTGCCACTGCAACACCCATAACCTCCCACCGGAACACTGCAACAAAAAGAATATCTAAAACAATATTGACGCCACAGCTGAAAATCAAGAAATAAAGAGGACGTTTTGCATCACCAATCGCGCGCAGGATTCCGGAACCGATGTTATAAATTAAATTCGGAATCATGCCCAGCGAATAAATTCTTAAATATGTAATTGCATAATCAATGACATCATCCGGTGTTCCCGTTGCCCGCAGTGCAGCGGGCGCAATTGCAAAGGCAACTACCGTCAGCAGTGCACCGGCTGCAATGGAAAGCGCAATTGCCGTGTGAACCCCGCGGCTGACTTCTTCACCGATTTTTGCACCGAAAAATTGTGAAATGATGACGGTTGCACCGGAGGAAAGTCCGATAAAAAAGCCAACCAGCAGATTAATCAGTACGCCGGTGGTTCCGCCGACTGCCGAAAGCGCCTGTTTGCCAACAAACTGACCTACAATAATTGCATCTGTCGTATTATAAAGTTGCTGGAAAAATGAACCAAACCAAATCGGGAAGAAAAATAGCAGCAATTGCTGCCAGATAACTCCGTCGGTAATCGTTCCGTGATCCTTTCTGAAATGCGCCATTACAATTCTCCTTTTTATTCCATTCAACCAAGTGCCAAAAAAGTAAATGCCGCTGCAGTCAGAACTGCAAGCGCCGCTAAATTATATAATGTAAACTGCCCCATATATCGTCCTTTTTTTGCGCCAGGCAGCGCAGAATAGAACTGGTAGGAAATCAAGCTTGCCATCGAGGCAATCAGCGTCCCAAGCCCGCCGATATTCACTCCCCACAAAAGGGCACCATATTCCTTGCTGAATCCGGAAAGAAGCATTGCCGCCGGAACATTGCTCACAATCTGGCTGATCCCGATTCCAAACCAAAGCTCCCTGCCGGCAATTGCCTGATTTAACATCTGACGGATTACCTCCACACGACCAAGGTTTCCGATCAGGATAAAGAAAAACGCGAACGTAGCCAACAGAGAATAATTCACCTTGCCAAATAGCGTTCTGTTGAGAAACAGCACTGCAATCGTCACAACTGCAAGCACTGCGCCATATGGAACCAAACGCAGAACTCCTCCAGTACACACCGCAAAAAGCAACACAAATGCCCAAAAACTTCTGCTGCGTAACAAAGATGTTTCTTCGCTTTGCTCTGGAGTCTGCGAAATGAGCGGTTGATTCTTTTGCACCAGAATCATCACACATATCAATGCAAAGGAAACCACCGTTAGCGGCAGCATATGCAGCACAAAGGCACTAAGACGCATGCCGCTGAGTGAATAAAGATAGAGGTTCTGCGGATTACCAATCGGGGTGAGCATACTTCCCAGATTGGCTGCAATGGTTTCTATGACAAGCGCAGGAATCAACTTTTCCCTGCATCCGTTCCGACAAAGCAGAGCAATTGTGAAGGGAACGAATGTGATCAGCGCCACATCATTTGTAATCAGCATACTCCCGAAAAAACAAAGCCCACACAGTACCCAGAGCAGACCGCGTACGGATTTTACCCGCCGACTGAGCACATTGCCGATCCTTTCAAAAAGCCCCAGCTGCTGCCACCCTGCCACCACCAGCATTAAGCTGAACAACAACGCAAGCACCCTGAAATCGAGATATGTAACATAAGTCTTGTCCGGAACCACCACAAAGCAGGATAAAACTGCCAGAGCTGCCGAAATAACCAGCAGTGTTTCCTTTTTGACAAAAGCTCTTGACCATGAAATTACCTTTTGCAAGCGCAGGACTCCGTTTCACTGAAAAATTCTATTTTACAAAGCCTAATCGAATACATGTCGATTACCGCCCAGATTCGCCACATATACCCCTGCCAGAATTAGCACTGCACCAAACACCTGCCATCCGGTAAAGCTTTCGTGCAGCACGATGACTCCAAGCAAAATGGAAACTACCGTCGAAATTCCCACAAAAGCCGCTGTACGGTTGGCGCCGAGCGTTGCAAATGCTGCATTTGCCAAAAAGAATGCAAAAACAGAGGAACCAATTCCCAGATAAAGCACCGCAATCAGAAATTCCATATTGGTGAACGGCAACAAAATCCATTGCTGCACCGTTCCCTGCGCAAAATTCTCCACCAGTGCCATTCCTGTATATGCGCCCGCTCCGACTGTAATCATTCCGTATGTAAGCTCAATGCTCGTAAATCCTTTTGCCTTTTGCACCATGATAGCATAAAGACTATAGGAAATTACGGCGAAGAATAAAATCAAATATCCGATCAGGTTAAACGAAGCACCGCCGCCCTGCAGCAGCGAGGTCAGCACTACGCCGAATAGCGAAACACCAATCCCGATCATCTGAAAATGCGTTGGCCGTTCCTTTAGAATCAGTGCCGAGCCCACCAGCGTCACAACTGGAATGGACGCAATAATGGTTCCGCTTTCCGACGCGGTGGTCATGCTCACACCAAGCGCCTCGCAGATAAAGTAGCAAACCGGCTGCAAAAAAGCAACCGCAAATAATATTCCAAGCTTTTTTCCTTTGTAATTTACCCGGATCAGGCCCAAAATCCGTGCAAGAGTCAGCGTGAAAAATGCAATCAAAAATCGCCAACTGAGTAATGTGACCGCTGAAACCTGATTGGTGACCTGCTTGGTGAACAGATAGCTGAATCCATATAAAACTTCATTTGCGACCGCACAAAGGACGCCGATGATAATGGTACTTGACGGTTTTTTCATAAACTGCGCGAAACCCTTTCTCTTTTACGCCTTGGATTTACGACTGTTTGATACACTCTGCCACCTGTTCGGGCGTCATCTGTGACACATCAATTTTGGTGGTATTCAGCTTCGGGTACCGTTCCAATCTTGATATGCTTCGTTGGATTACATCTTCGTTTCGTATTCCCTTGTCCACATCCTTTTGCAGGCGCTTCACAAGTTCTGTCTGGTTGCATAACAGCGAAATTGTTTTAATAGCACATCCATCTGCTTTCACTCTGGAAAGAATTTCATCAATGATTTTTTGCTCATGCATGACCCAGCAAAAAATAATATTGTGATAGGCGGAACAGTGAATAAATTGGTTCAGCAAAAAGCATATATTATCCAACACCATTGCTTTGGTTTCTTCGGTTACTTGGAACGGGTGCATATCCCAACACCAATCACCATCAAGAAACACGGCATTCGGCAGCTTTGTTTTTAAAATCTGACAAGCAGTTGTTTTTCCGATTCCCATGGTTCCGCCGACAATATAAATTTTTTTCAATATTATGATCACCTCTTTTTTACTACTCTGCAAATATAATGTCAGGTTGTGAAAATTGCGGTGGTTTAAAATGTAAAAACGCAAGCTTCTTTCTATTTTGTGTCAACATCGCAGACGAGATGGAGATAACGAAATAGCATTGTAGTTTAATTCTGATCATTTACTCACGGGTCAGCAGGCAAACCGTCTCCACATGGCAGGTGCGCGGAAAAAGATCAACAGGAGTTGCACGACGAAGCGAATAGCCCGAAATATTGAGAAGCTTTGCATCGCGCGCAAGAGTCGCGGGATCGCAGGAAACATAAACGATGCGCTGCGGCCGCATCTGCTCGGCAATGATGTGCAGCAAATCCTCGCTGCAGCCTTTGCGCGGCGGGTCGACCACCACAACATCGGGAGTTTCACCGCGCTGTGCAAGGCGGGATGCTGCCTCGGCAGCGTCGGCACAAAGGAATTCGGCATTCTCAATCCCGCTGCGGACAGCGTTTTGCTTTGCATCCTCCACAGCCTGCGGTACAATTTCTACCCCGATGATTCTTCCTACGCGGGATGCCATGAAAAGGCCGATTGTTCCGGTGCCGCAGTAAAGGTCGAGCAGCGTTTCTGTCCCTGTAAGAGAGGCCTCCTGCCGTGCAAGCGCATAGAGTCGTTCGGCTTGATCATGATTCACCTGATAAAATGAGAGCGGAGAAATCCGGAACGAAATACCGCCAAGTTGATCTGTGATAAAATCCTGTCCCCAGATGGTGCGGCATTTTTCGCCTAAAATCACATTGGTGCGTTCCCGGTTCACATTGAGCACGATGCTCTTAATCTGGGGCACATCTGCTCTCAGACAATCGGCAAGCTCTTGTTCTCCGGGAAAAGAATCCGCATTACAGACGATACAAACCATGAATTCTCCCGTTGCGCGCGCCTGACGGAGGCAAAGATGACGCAAAACACCCTTGTGAGATTCTTCATCATACGCGGAAAGACCGCGCTGCTGTGCCCAACGAAGGAACGATTCTGTGATGACTGCAAACTCCTTTGGCTGCAGCAGACAATCGCTGCAGGGAACGATCCGATGGCTTCGCTGTGCAAAAAAGCCCGTACAAAGTTTGCCTTCTGCGTCTGTTCCAATCGGCAGCTGCGCTTTGTTCCGGTAACGATCCGGCTCCGGTGCAGAACAGATCTGCTCTACCTGAAACCCGGCAAAGCCACCGATGCGTTGCAGCGCATCCTGCACCTTTTGCTGCTTGACCTCGCATTCTGCACGATATTGCAGGTGACGATATACACAGCCTCCGCAAGGGCGAAATACTGCACAATCTACATCCTGGCGAGACAAAGCCGGTTCCAGAATTTTCTCCACCCTACCTATCGCATAATTTTTGGAAACTTTAATAATGCGGGCACAAATCCGGTCTCCCGGTGCCGATGCCGACACAAATACAGCCAGTCCTTCTGCTCTGCCCACACCGCTGCCCTCTGCGGTCATTCCGGTAATGGTCAGCTCAACAAGATCGTTTTTCTTCAGCATGCGGGTATCCCTTTCTGTAAAAAAGCCGCACCGGCAAAGTCCGGACGGCAAATATTTTATAAAACATATATATTGGTTTATTGTATCACATTCTTTTCGGAATCTCAAGAACATGCAGAATAAAAGGCGCGTTTGTTTCTGCGTTGTAAATAGATATGACCCATCTACCCGAAAAAAAAAGATATGGTAACAATCGCATTTCAAAGCC
>CAKXIK010000016.1:48742-54315 GCA_934875675.1 uncultured bacterium | reverse complement strand
CAAGTTACAATCTAAGTGCTATTATCTAAGTAACTTAAAAAGATACGGAGGTGATAAATATGGATAAGAATGAACTTATCAGTGTACTTTCAAAGCACGGGGATACTCAGAAAAAACTTGCCGAATTATTGGGATTAAGTCTTAGCAGAACCAATGCAAAAATCAATTCATGCAAGGGTGCTGAATTCACCCAAACGGAAATTGGGATGATGAAAGATTACTATGACCTTTCCCCGGAAGATGTCAACCGCATTTTTTTTGCCCAATGAGTAACTTGTTAAGTTACAAGAAAGGAAGTACATAATGAACGACCTGAAAGTCGAAGTTAGCAGGAATGGAGTTTTCATCAATGGAACAGAAATTCCGAGATGTAGCGAAGTCAAAATAAAAATTGACCCCATCGAGCGACCAGAAGTCGAATTTCTGGTTACGGTCGATGAGGTAAGCGTGCAGTACTCACATGAATCTTAGTGGTTACGGGATGAACTGTGATAGGAAAGAAAGAACATCAGCAACTCCATTTTTAAATCGGTTCTCGAGATAGACAATAGCGGCGTCAGTAAGATCACAATCTCCGCCAATGTATATTTTCATTAGGCCGTTTCTGGCAAGCTCTAATCTTGTATCAGTTACGTCCTCCTGATTCATCGACAAAAATGGATCTTTTTCAATAAAATAGGAATCCTCAAAACGTCGAGATTCTCGTTTTGATTTTCCTTCTTTCTTCCGATTCAAAAATACCTTATATAACGTACAAAGCATTTTATCGGCATCTTTAGTAAGCTCGATCATCAATATCACCTCCCTTCGACCAGATTATACCACCGATGGAGAGGACAAGCAAGAAAGGAGCTGAAGCATATGAATCTTGAACAAATTAAGGAAATTCGAACTGTTTTCGGTGAATCTGAAATCAACAAACTGCTCAGCACTGGCCGCTGGCATATTATCAGCTTGGAATGCGACGATGGCAGTGTAAACGCAACTATGGTGAGATTATGAGCAGACAGGCAACTGACAAGTTGTGCTGGCATATCGTACAGAGGAGGCGATTTTATGGCAAAAAAACCACGTCCGGAGGGCAGGATCGTTGCGACCATCATGTCTGAAGATGGATATCCCACTTATGTAAACGATGCCTGCTTTCGGGGCATGACGCACGAAGACGGCGAAAAGGTATTTCAAGGCCTTGTAGATGTGGTACAACAGGATATTAATCGTCGAATTGCAAACGGAGAAACCGAGGAACTTTTGGCAAAAGGGATATTGAGGCGTCGCACACCGGAAGAAATGAAACAGGCAAGGCAGAAATAATCTGCCTTGGTGCTTAGGACAAGCAAGGGAGGCGTGCACTTGTGAAATATCGCGTAATCCGGGAGGCACTTGGCGGTAGAACATTTTGTGTTCTCCACTGCATGCAATGCGGCAGGGAGCTGTATGTCGCCACGGAGCTTGCCGCCACGACCGTAATGCAGGAGAAGCCGATGCGCTGTCCATGCGGCGGGCATATCAAAGAATTGGAGGAACTAAAGGCATGATTTACGCAGCAATTGCGGCAGGGCTGCTTCTCATTGCCGCAGAAATAATTATGAGGAAGGTGGACAAGTATGGACGCTAAATACATGCTGCTGGTTGCCAGGACAATGCGAAAAATGTACAAGCATGCGCAGCAGATTAATGATGATCAAGGCATTAAAATCCTGGATGATTATTACGCGAAGCTTTGCGAATTGGGGGATAAATCAGATGGATAATCTTTTTTCCGGCGTCTTAATTATGGCCGGAATCGCTATTTGTCTGGGTGCGTCGGTGTGGGTCGGAATCGTGGAACGTCGGGAGGAGAAGTGCAAGGAGAAACATTTGGCGGATGATGCAATGTTTCAGAGGGATCGCAAATATCGTCTGTATGTAGATCAGCTGAAAACACAAACGACATCCACAAACTTTCCTGCTGTAAGAGCGGAGACGGAACGGCAGGTTGGCAGTCAGGTATCAGATTCCGAGTATGATGCAGCGGTTGCTTATTGCAATAGAAAGTACAAATTAGACAAGTATCCTCGCAGTGACTACTATACGGCGATGCTTCTTTCTGAACAAATCAAAGAGGACCGTTTCTCTGCCGCTTCAAGGAGTTGCGAACCGTTTTTTCGTCTGAATCAGGCGGAACAACCAAAAGAAGAAAAGGTAGGTTGACATGAAGGGCAAAAAAATAACCGCCGCGGGTGTTGGAGCACCTACGACGGAACAGAGAAAAATCACTTATTTGAATAATATCACGGATTTTAAGATTCGTCAACTTTGGAGGACATAAATATGAAACTGGCAAAACTGATTATTGATAATTTCAAGGGAATCAGGCATTTTGTACTGGATGCCGGGGGAAAATCCGTTACCATTCTGGGCGCGAACGGCGCAGGCAAGACCTCAGTAGCAGATGCGTACTTTTGGCTACTATTCGGCAAGGATAGCCTTGGGAATACCAAATTCACGCTTAAAACAAATGGAACAAGCGGGTTGGACTATTCTGTCGAAGCGTTACTTGTGGATGATCGACTGCCATACGATAATGAATTTACATTACGCCGTGTGCTGCGGGAACAATGGACAAAAAAGCGCGGAGAGAGCGATCGCAAATTAACTGGAAACTTTACAGAATATTACATAGACGGCGTTCCGAAAAGCGAATCCGAATACAACAGATTTATCGCTGGGATTTGTCCGGAAGACCAATTCCGTTTGCTGACGGATCCTGATTATTTTGCCGGAAAGCTAAAGTGGCAGGATCAGCTGGACATGCTTCTGAAATCCTTCGGTGGTAGTGTGAACGATCGCGAGGTAATTGATGCGTACCGGGATGAGCTTGGTGCTTTGTACGACCTTATCAAGATGAAATCAGTTTCCGACTATGAGCTGGTCGCCAAGGCGGAGCGAAAGAAAATCAACGACCGGCTTCATGATATTCCGGTAGCGATTGCGGCGACGCAAGACGCTATTCCGCCGGATGTGCCGGAAAACCTCGCGCCGTTCTTTCCTCGCCGAGAAAAGCTAAGGCTACAGCGTCAGGACGTCGAACGCAAGATCATCGCATTACAGGATGGTGGAGAGATCGTTGCCTTGCAGGCCGCGTTGCAGAGCGCTATGGCAACACGTGAAAAAGCACGTGCAGAATACTATGCTGCTCAAGCTTCCAACTCCTTAGATACCAGCAAACTCCGCCTTCTTCGGGCAGATCACGGTAAACTCGAATCGAAGTTGGTTTCGGCTAAGGTTGAGCTAAATCAGCGGACTGCTGATTTGAAGGGGGAATCTCAAAAGTTACAAAAGCTTCGGGACGAATACGACAAAGCGGTCGCAGAACATTATTCTGGATCTGGTACTTGCCCCACCTGCAGACAGGCTCTTCCACATGAAATGATCGAAAAGGCAAAAGGAAACTGGAACGCCAATCATGCAAAATCTCTTCAAATACTCATTTCAGACGGAAAGGAATGCTCGTGCAGGGTCGACCAGCTTGAAACGGAGATATCTCAGCTTAACGATAGCATTTCCAATATGAATCAGCAGCTTTCGGTGCTGGATGCTCAGATTTCCGCTTTGGAAAAGGCTGTTTCTCTCCTTGTTCCGTTTGAATCCAGTGCCGAGGCGGTCAAATGCCAGTCTGCCATAGATCAGTGCCACGAGAAGATTTCTGTTGCCCGAAATAATTCCGCCGCTATGATTGCGGATGTATCGGCTCAGCTTTCACCGATTGATGCACAGATCGCTGAAATTGATAAATTGGTTGCTGCGGCAGATCAGGCCAAGGGATGTACATCAAGAATTGCTCAGCTTGAGGCAGAGGAAAAGGATCTCGGCGCAAAGCTTTCCGAGATCGATGCCGGCCTGATGTTGGCCGAAAAGTTTACTCTCCGCCGTGCTGAGTATGTGCAGCAAAAAGTAAATTCCGCTTTTCACTCCGTGGAGTGGAAGCTATACGATGTGCAGATTAACGGAGGAATCAAATCTACCTGTGTTGCTACGGTAGGCGGCGTCCCGTATACCGATGGGCTCAACACCGCAGCCAAACTTAACGCCGGGCTTGATATTATCGGTGCGTTTGCTTCCCGCCTCGGCTTTACCGTCCCGATCTGGATAGATAACAGTGAAAGCGTGACCGACATCAAAGCACCAGACGATGCGCAGATGATCTGCCTGCAGGTGTCGGCCGAGGATAGAAAAATTAGAACGGAGGTGCGGGAATGAATGCATTTGAAAAAATTCAAGCCCAGCAACAAGGGAAAGAAAACACGGATACTTGGATGGTAGGTGAACAGCTGAAAGAAATCATCAGCCGGGAGCCGGGAGCCGAGGAAATTATCTGCCAGGATCTTGATGTAAAAGAAATGTCTCTGTCGGCCGCTGCAGGAAAAATCAAAGCATATGCGGATGATCTTCATAAAAAAATTAAGGGTTCATGCGTATGCGTTCCTCCGGACGTGGCGGAAAAAATCATCCGGGAGTTTTACGGACTTCCGGAATCCGGGGTGAAGGAAGAGTCAAAAAGTAAGTCCGATTTTATTGACCTCGCGGATTTCCTGTAAGGCGGTGAGCGGAATGGAAGAAATCGATTACAGTAGCATAGTTCCAACTGAGCCGCCGGCAGGGCTGATTCCCTGGCTGAAATCACAGGATAAGCTGAAAACAGAGATTCTCACGTATCAAGCGACACGTGTTCAGGAATATTACGATGAACCTAAAACAAAAAAGGTTGAATGTCATTGCAGTGTATGCACGGAAACCTTTTATCAGGAATACGCTCCTGCGGGAGAATGCAGTCACAGCATGGGCTCGTTTGGTTTTATTGATTTCGAAAGCGGAGAAGCGGTAAGAGACGGAATGAGCGCACTTTGTCCGAACTGCCGGTCAATGGTCAAGGTGTTCCATATCGGTTCCATTCGATACGATAAAACGCTGGAAGAATATTGGCCAGTCACCGTGCAGGCGGTCGATGGTCATTTAGCGATTATATGCTGGTATGTTTCGAGAGTCGGCACCAAGAACGGGCAGACGCGAAACGTCGTCAGACCGTGGGAAGCGTATCTGACGGTCGGGAAAAAGATGATTAAGCTCATGGCTTACCAAAAGTTTATGAGTAGTATCAGCTTCTTAGGAGGGTGGCAGCAGCGCAAAAGATGCACGGACGGGCTTGCTAATGTGGATTTCGTTATGCCATGGGATCCTCAAATCCTTGTCGGAACCGATGCGGAAAACTGCAAATTAGACTTGTTTTTGCATTCAGATGCACAAACCTATCCGGTGACTTACCTTCGCATTTGGCAGCGGCATCCGAACATAGAGAACCTGATCGTACAGGGGGCAGGAATCATAGTCAACAATATGATCCATTCACAGACTTACAGCGGCGGGTATTACGGACAATCAAGGGTATGCCGGTCAACCATAGAGGGTATTGACTGGCACCAGCGGCGCCCGGCACAGATGCTCGGGCTGACAAAGGAAGAATTCAGAATTGCTGTATCAGATAAATGGAAGAGCGGATGGCTGGATTTCTATAAGAAAAACAAAAAGTACAT